>JAQVQF010000056.1 GCA_028701715.1 Eubacteriales bacterium
CTCAACACAGGCACGCTCAGTATGCTGCTTATATTATTCAGATACTGTGTGGGCTTTATAAACCTTCTGTTCCTTTATACCTGCTACGCTCAGATAACCACCGCCTCGCAGATGGAAAAGGAAATAAGCTATTTTAAAAACGAGGAGAAAAAAGCCGCAGAAAAGCTGAAAAAGAAGCAAAACGAACGAAAAAATAAATATGACAAGAAAACGTAAACACTTGGAATAAAATAAATTATTACGGAGAAAGGAACGGATTAAGGGATGAATGACGTTCATGAACGTTCAAGGCTGATTAATTTTCCTCTCATAGCCGCGGGATTTGTCTTTTTAGCTAATCCTTATATCGATATGCTCGATATTTTTCCTGATTTTATCGGCTGTTTGTTAATATTTTTCGGGATATCCGCTCTGGCGAAGCTGGACGACAGGCTCGCTTTGGCATCGAAAAAGCTTATTTACCTTGCCATTCTTTCGTTTGCGCGCCTTGCGGCCTTTGTTCTCTCTATTACCTCCGATTCCACCATGATACTGACGCTGACGTTTGCTTTCGGTGTTGCCGAAATAATACTGATACTGGTTTTCTTAACCGACTTTTTCGGCGGTATCGAATATCTGCTTCAAAGATATGACGGTTACGACGCGCTTTCCAAGCTTTCCAATATAAAATTCCTGTCGGTGGTATTTTTTATAGCTAAGATAACATTGTGCGTACTGCCCAATACCGTTGCGATACTTGAGGTGGAAGCCATTGTAAATATTTCCGCATCAACCGTTTTTATGGATATAGTCGCATTCAAGCCATATGCCGTAATGCTGTTTTTCATCATTACTTTGATTATAGGCATATGGTGGTACAGCGAGATATTCAAGTATTTCAACGCGATAAAAAAAGACAAAAAATTTATTTCGGAAATCAACGGTATTTACGAAAAGGAAATAACCTCCGACAAAGCGGTTTCCGTCGTATCCTCCATGCGGAGGTCTTTTATTCTGACCGCGGTCGGTCTGGTGTTTTTACTCGATATTATGATAGAAAAAATTTCCGTATTACCGGATATAATCGCCACGTTGCTGATATGGGCCGGCGCCGTGACGTTGAAAAAGCAAAAGCGAATCGAACTGACCGCGCCTGCCGTGCTCGCCTTTCTTTGCCAGATCATATACGCCGTTTGTGTAAAACGCTATGCCTATATCGAAATAACGCGTCTTGCGGATTTTCCGGTAAAAAACGCGGTTATACTTGCCGCGGTCGGAGCGCTGTACTCGATAGCCTGCTTCTTCTTCCTATCGGAAGTATTTAACGTGCTTTGCGAATTTGCCGCGCGCAGGAAAGCCGCGGCTTTCAGCCTAAGGCTTAAAAAGCTGCTCGTTGTTTACGCTTTTTATCTTATTTTAACGGTTATCGGAATAACGCTTCCGACGGTATATATCACCCTGATATTACCCAGAATTATTGTTATGGTCATTTTTATTATAATGACCATAAAGCAATATTATATAACCTACGACGAATATACCGCCGAATTACAGCAATAATCTCACGGTCTGCGACCGATATTATATAAATACAACGCGAGGTATATATGTGCGGCTTCATAGGAATGTTTAAAAACGACTCCGCCCTGACTGAAAAAGACAGGCACGATATAGAGAGCATGTCGGCTCTTATCGCCCATCGCGGACCCGACCAAAACGCTTGCTTGTTTCATTCTCACGCCGGGTTCGGCTTCAGAAGGCTTTCCATAATTGATTTAACGGGCGGCGATCAGCCTTATATAACCCCCGACGGAAGATATACCGCCGTCTATAACGGAGAAATATACAATTATCTGATACTGCGCGACGAGCTTATTAAACAAGGCGAAAAATTTGCCACACGGTCTGAAATCGAGGTTATTGTCAGGCTTTATTCCATCTACGGTCCGTCCTTTATCAGCAGGCTGAGAGGAATGTTCGCTTTTCTCATTTACGACAGCCTTGAAAACAAGATTATGGCGGGGCGTGATCCTTTCGGTATAAAGCCCATGTATTACCGCGAGAACGAAAACGGAATAATTTTCGCAAGCGAAATGAAGGCATATCTGGGCGATTCCTCCTACGGCGGCTTCAAGGCTGACAAGGCGATGCTTCAGCATTATATGACCTTTCAGTATGTAACGGAACCCGATACCATTACGGGAGATATAAAGATACTCCCAGCGGGTCATTATATGATCCGCGGTATAACAGATGAAATAACCTGCTATTACAAAAGCGTGTTTTCACCCAACAAAACGTTGAAATATGACGAAAAGAAAAAAGCCCTGCGCGAAGCGGTGGAAAAATCGGTGGAAGCCCACTTGCTTTCGGATGTTCCGGTCGGCGCTTTTCTTTCAAGCGGAGTGGATTCCGCAATAATCACATCCATCGCTTCCAAGCTTCAGCCGGGTATCAAGGCTTTTACAGTCGGCTTTGATGTCAAGGGCTATTCCGAGCTGGACGACGCGACGCAGATTTCCGAACATCTTAATATAGATCATATTAAGCTGCAATGCGATCTGAAGGACTTTACGGATAATTATGAAAAGGTAATATATCATCTCGATTCGCCGGTTGCCGATCCGTCCGTGGTGGCGATTTATCTTATCAGCCGCGAGGCCGCCAAGCATGTAAAGGTAGTGCTCACCGGAGAAGGCTCCGACGAGCTTTTCGGCGGTTACCGCATATATGACACCGCCCGTTCCGCCGCCTGTATATCAAGGCTGCCCGGATTTTTAAAATATGTTTTGCTTGCCATGGCAAAAGCTCTGCCGGACAGCGTCAAGGGGAAAAATTTTCTCATACGCGGCTGTACTCCGGTTGAAAAGCGTTTTGTGGGCAATTCCTTTGTATTTTCGGAGGAATCGAAGAGGGGTGTCCTGAAAACTTTTGACAAATCAATATGCTATACCGACAGAACAAGAGCCATATATGCCGAATCAACGGGATGTTCGCCTCTTGTCAGAATGCAGCACTGCGATATGAACACATGGTTGAGGTCGGATATTCTTGTCAAGGGAGACAGACTGTCGATGGCTCATTCGCTTGAGGCAAGGGTACCCTTTCTTGACAAAGAGGTTTTCAAGGCCGCGTCGCTGCTTTGCGACAGGGACAAGATACACAAGCATACCACGAAATATATATTGCGCGACGTTTTCGCCGATATTCTAAACAAGGAAACCGTAATGCGTCCCAAATTGGGATATCCCGTACCGGTCAGAGTATGGCTGAAGGACGAACTGTACGATTGGGCGGCGGACATAATAAAAAGCAGCACCGCGACGGACTATATAGTCACGTCGGAGGCGCTGAAGCTGCTGGAGGAGCACAGGAAAGGGAAGGCCGATCTGTATCATCAGATATGGGTTATACTGACCTTTATAACCTGGTATAAGCTCTATGTTGACGGCGGTTATAAGGCTTTTTGCGAATCAAGATAATCCTGAAGAATAATTTTTGCGGAAAGGGCGTCGATAACGCCTTTTCTTTTTTTGGACTTAAAGTCGGTTTCGTTCATATATATATAAGCCTGTGAGGTTGTAAGGCGCTCGTCGTAAAAAACGGGCGTTATACCGGTTGCCTGTTCCAGCGCGGCTGCGAATTGTCTTGTGCGTTCGGCTCTGTAGCCCTCGGTGGAGTCCATATTCTTCGGCATGCCTATCACCACCGTGGCGGCGTTGTGTTCTTTTATTATATCCGCGGTTTTCCTAACGGCATCATTCATTCCCGCGACGGTAACGGTACATACAAGCGTAGCAAGAACGCCCTCGCTTTTTGCGATACCTATACGCTTGTCGCCGAAATCGATGCCGATATATGACATTTTTTGCTCCTTTATGAAATAAATATGAATTTATTTATTATTTTTTAATGTATATTAAAAAGCATATGCCGTATAATATTATCGTCCGGAAAGGATGAAGGTTATGAAAAAAAGAAGGAGAAAAGAATTTCCTTCTCAGACCGGAGCCAATAGGTTTCATTATCCGGTATCTGAAAGACGCACCTTGATGGGAATGTCCGGCATGGTTGGTATTGACCCGGCTTTACAGGTAACCGATAATATGGTTTTTAACCCGTTATTTAACGAAACGGATTCGTTATTTAACGACACGGATCCCCAGGGAAGCTATACGGGAGTGCCCCGTGACGGAGGCAAGCCTATTCAGGACGCCGACGATCTTTAAGTGACGAAACGCCCTTAAGATCTGTGATTTTTCGGGTTGCTGTTTTGTACCATTATCCTCTTTATGCCATGGGCGGCTAAATGCGGTTTCCTGTTGGTGTTTTGCGGATTTTGGAAGATAACCTTATGAAAGGCCGTTTTACGCCGTGTTTCCGCAACCGTTTATGCTTTATGTATAAGTCATAAAGGTCGGAAATTCGTGTGGGCGGCCTTTTTCATTACAATATATTATTGACTGTTATAAGCCGTAAAACAAACGGCTTATTTATTTATGATAAAGCTTTTTTGTTTGATAAACAGGCTCGCAGGTCAGGTTTATTCCGAGCTTTCTGTATATATTCTCATCGACCTGAGAAAGTATGACGCTCGAATGCGCTTCGCAGTTTTTCAGATTTTTCAGCTGCTCCACGCATTTCGCGGCGTTTTCGTCGGCGGAAGCGCATATACACAGCGCCACAAGCACCTCGTCCATATGTAAACGGGGATTTCGGTTGCCGAGAATATTCACCTTAAGCTTTTGTATCGGTTCGATATATTTTTGAGCTATCATATACCGGCTGTCATCCACTCCCGCCAGCGCTTTGAGAGCATTTAACAGCATTGCGCTGGAAGCGCCGAGCAGCGATGTGGTTTTGCCTATTATTATCCTGCCGTCGTCGAGCTCAATGGCCGCAGCCGGCGCCCCGGTTGCTTTTTCCTTTTCGAGCGCCGCCGCGACAACCTTTCTGCTTTCCGCATGCGCGTCCGCCTGGCGCATGAGCAGCTCGCACTTTACGTATTGATTGTGGTCCTCCACAAGTCCTTTTCTTTCCGCGCAGGCGCAGGCATAATATCTTCTTATAATTTCATTGCGCGCGGCTTCTTTTATGACCTCGTCGTCGATTATGCAGCGGCCTGCCATATTAACCCCCATATCTGTCGGGGATTTATACGGCGACGAGCCGTATATTTTTTCAAATATGGCATTCATCACAGGATATATTTCAACGTCGCGATTGTAATTGACGGTCATTTCCCCGTAAGCGTCCATATGAAACGGATCTATCATATTCACGTCGCCGAGGTCTACCGTAGCGGCTTCGTAAGCTATGTTGACAGGATGCTTCAAAGGGAGATTCCAAATCGGGAAGGTTTCAAACTTCGCATATCCGGCGGACAATCCCCTCTTGTTATCATGGAACAGCTGCGACAGACATACCGCCATTTTACCGCTTCCCGGTCCGGGAGCGGTAATTATCACAAGAGAACGCTGTGTTTCAATATAATCGTTCCTGCCGTAACCGTTATCCGATACAATGCCCTGCACATCATACGGATAGCCTTCTATGGTATAATGGTGATATGCTTTAATGCCGAGCTTTTCAAGCCTTGCCGAAAACGCCGTCGCCGACGGCTGATACGAATACTGTGTGAGCACGACGCTTCCCACATAAAATCCGGCAAGCCGGAAGGCGTCTATAAGCCTGAGCACATCGGCGTCGTAGGTAATACCGAGATCCCCGCGCATTTTATTCTTTTCGATATCGTAAGCGTTTATTACGATAACGATTTCCGCCTGCTCCTTCAGCTTCATCAGCATTTGAAGCTTGCTGTCGGGTTGAAATCCCGGCAGAACGCGGGAGGCATGAAAATCGTCGAACAGCTTTCCGCCGAATTCGAGATACAGCTTTCCGCCGAACGTCGATATTCGTTCCTTTATTTTTTCGGACTGAAGACGCAGATATAATTCGTTATCAAAGCCTGTTTTAAACATAATTCACCCGCAAATTATATTTCGCTTGTTTCCGGTATTCCAAAGAAAAGCTTTTCCGCATTTGTACGGTATATTTTTTCCTTTTCCTCTTCCGTCAGCGGAAGCGAATCAAACTGTCTGAAAATGTCGGCTGAAGAAGCGAGCGGATAATCCGAACCGAACATAACCTTGTCAACCCCGTGCTTTCTTATGAGATCCACTATTCTGTCCGGTTCCAGCCCAAGCATTGCGTCGGAGGTTTCGGTATAAACATCAGTGCCTATCAGTACTTTTTCCGCCTCGTCCCATACCGAATAGCCGCACAGATGGGCGGCGATTATTTTTAATCGGGGAAGCTTGTTTGTTACATTATAAACACGCGTCGGCGTGGAATAATCGGTATTTACATCCCCCACGTGAAACAGTATCGGCAAACCGAGCTGTTCGCATATCCCGTATATCTCAATCACATGAGGGTCGTCTATATAAAATTTTTGAAAATCGGGATGAAGCTTAATTCCCTTAGTCCCTCTTTCCTTAACCCTTACAAGCTCGGTTTCCGCGTCGGATACCGATATATAAGGATAAAAAGACGAAAAGGGTATGAAAGACGGTCTTTTCGCGGCTTCTTCGAGCAGAAAATCATTCGCCGCTTTCATGGATTCCTCCTTGAGTGCCGCCGATGAAACAACAAATTTCATGTTGGGGAGCTTTATAAGATTTTCCTCGAGCGTTTCCGCTGTACCGGTGCATCCCATGGGAATTCCGTAGTATTTTCCTATATTTCCGACCGCTCTTTCAGCCAGCTTGTCGGGGAATATATGTGTATGTACATCGTAAACAATCCGTTCTGATATCAATTTAACAGATCCTTTTCTCATTAAAAAAGCTGTTCGGCCGAACAGCTTTACAGCTTTTTATATTTTTTGGGGTGTTTATTTCTTCCTTGAACTAACGCTCGTCGCAATCGCAGTCGCAATCGTCGTCGCAATCGCAATCTTCACATTCACAGTCGCATTCGTCATAGTCGCGGTCAACGGGATACCCGAAAACTTCTTCTTCGACCTCGCCGAGATCCTGATCGATTTCGTCGATATAGTCGCCGAGAGTTGCGGTTTCGTCTTCCAGATCCTGTACCGATAACGAAAGGTCTTCCAAAAGGTCTACTATATTTTTAATAAGCTTGCCCTCGTCGGTTTCGGTATTGAATTTCATGCCTTCCATAAGGCCTTTGATATAAGCGGCTTTTTCAGCTACGTTCATTTTAATGATTCCTTTCTTATTTATGTATATGTACGGTTAAGGTTTTATCGCGTACGATAAAACACTTATACTCTTTCGAGATATTCGCCGGTACGCGTGTCGATTCTGATCTTGTCTCCCTCGTTTATAAACATCGGAACCTTTATGGTCGCACCTGTTTCCACTTCCGCCGTTTTCATTACATTGGTTGCCGTATTACCCCTTACGCCCGGGTCGGCTTTGGTGATTTCGAGTTCGACAAAGGTGGGCGGCTCAACCGAGAAAACATTGTTTTTATAGGATATAAGACGGCAAACATTGCCTTCCTTGACAAACTTAAAGCTGTCGGGAAGCTTGTCCGAGTTGAGAGGAACCTGGTCGAACGTGTCCATATCCATAAAATAATAAAGCTCTCCGTCGGCATAGCTGAACTGCATATCTTTTCTTTCCACAACGGCGACGGGGAATTTCGCCGTGGGATTGAAGGTCATTTCGAGAACGCTGCCAACAATAACATTACGGAGCTTTGTCCTGACAAACGCCGCACCCTTGCCGGGCTTGACATGCTGAAATTCTATTATCTGCATTACGTTTCCGTCCATTTCAAAGGTTAGGCCGTTCCTGAAATCGCCCGCTGTAATCATATATAATTATCCTTCTTTCATAAGGTCTACTGGAATTTTACATTAAACACAACATTTTGTCAATGCTTTTTATAAAAATACTTACAGTTCTATAAGATTCTTGGGCGAATGCGTAAGGTCTTCGCAGCCGCTGTCATTCAAATAAACCATATCTTCAATTCTTACTCCGTATTTGCCTTCGATATATATTCCCGGCTCTATCGTCATTACCGCACCGGAAGGTATGATACGATCGTATTTGGGGGAAAAGTTGGGCGGTTCGTGTATTTCAATACCGAGAGAATGCCCCAGCGAATGGCCGAAATTGCCGCCGTACCCCGCTTCGGTTATTATGTCCCTTGAAACAGCGTCTATGTCTTTTCCGACAACGTTTCCCTTCGCGGCGGCAATACCCGCTACTTGGGCTTTAAGAACGGTGGCATATATATTTTTCATCTCGTCGTCGGCTTTGCCGAAAACCACGGTGCGTGTCATATCGGAACAGTACCCTCTGTATTTTGCGCCGAAATCCATGGTTATAAACGAATTTTTTACAATTTTACCGTCCCCCGGCACTCCGTGCGGAAGCGACGAATTGGAACCCGTCACCGCGATGGTGTCAAACGCCATGCCGTCCGCGCCGTGCTTTTTAACGAAATATTCAAGCTCGGCGGCGATTTCGCGTTCGGTAACGTCTTCCTTTATATAGCTTAAAATATAACCGAACGCGGCGTCCGTAATCGATTGAGCCGTTTTAATTTTTTCAAGCTCATCGGGAGTTTTTATCATGCGGAATTCGCCGCATATATTGTTTTCGGGTACAAATTCAAACTCGGGGAGCTTTTCCTTGAGGGTTTCCAAACGCGCCACCGTTACGGCAGAGGAATCGAACACCACCGTTTTCGCATTAATTCGGGTTTCCATTGCGTCAATCACACCCTTATCAAGCGGGATAACCTCCGTGTCATCCGCCAGCCTGCCTTCCGCCTTCGCCTTGCGAGCCGCTTCGACATAACGCGAATCTACACAGAGCTTGGTTGCGGCGCCGTCAACAATAACCACGCCGTCGGTGGAATAAAAGCCTGTAAGCCAATAGGACGAAACCTCGTCAAAAAACACCGCCGCTCCGCCTTTAACGGAAATTTTATTAAAAACCTGTCTGCCTTTTATCATTTTATCTCCTCCAGTAATTTATATATATCGGATGAAGTATATATATATTTTTTGTCGCAGAACTGACAGCTAAGCTCGGTTTTTTCGGACGAATTCAGAAGCTTTTCCAGCTCCTTTTTCCCCAGCGATACCAACGCTTTATCGGTCTTTTCTCTATTGCATCTGCATACATATCCGCAGGATATTTCATCAAAAATGTCATATTCGATACCCTTAAGGTACATCGCCACTGCAGCTTCAAGCTTATTGTCCTTTAAAAGTGTAGTCAGCGACGGTAAAATGCGTTGATTTTCTTCAAGAATATCAATGATACCTTCATCGGCGAAGGGCAGAAGCTGTATCAGTATCCCGCCCGATGTCAGACACGAATAATCGGTATCCACCAGCACTCCGAGCGCGCAAAGCGTGGGTACCTGCTCGCTTTTGGCGAAATAAGAAGCAATATCTTCCGCTATTTCGCCGCTGACTATGTCCGAAATACCGGAATAAGGCCGGCTTTCCCCGATGTCGCGGAGTATATACAGCTGCCCTTTCCCGACCGCGCCGGCCACGTCAAGCTTACCGTCGGGCTTCAGGGGAAGCTCTACGGCAGGATTTTGTATATAGCCCCTCACATTTCCCTTCCAGTCCGCGGATACCACTATTTTTCCCGCTTTTCCGTCGCCGCGAAAGCTTATTGTAAGGGAATCCTCCTCGTTTTTAAGCATCGAGCCCATTAAGGACGCCGCGGTGAGCGTTCTGCCCAGCGCCGCGGTGCAAACGGGCGACGTGCGGTGTATCCTAAACGCCTCGTTGACTATATCCTTTGAAGCTTCCGCGATAATTCGCGCCGAGCCGTCTCTTGTGACGGCTCTCAATATTTTTGCCATTATAGCTGCCTGTTCTTTCTTAAAACATAATAAGCCTTAGGGTCTGTGCCCGTCAAGGGCCTGCGGTCGGTTCCGCCGAATATTCCGACAATGTCAAAGCCCGCATTTTCCACAGCGGTTTTTATGGCTTTGTACGTATGGTTTTTCTGTACATGAACCGCGTCATTCCGGATATATTTACCCCTTCCGTCCTCATAGAACGAGGTCAGATAAAAATCGCATTTTCGTGTTTTTTCGTTGTAATAATTCCGCCACACCAGCATCGAAAGCCTTTCCTCGTAAACGTAGCTGTTGTTGGCGTAAATGCTTTTATACGCGTAATCTGTGTTCACGTCGAAAACGAATATTCCGCCCTCTTCCATAAAGAAGCCGACCTTCGCTACCGCACGGTTCAGATCGTCGGAGGTAAGAAGATAATTCAGGCAGTCGAAAGACGATACGCAGCCCTGCACGGTACCGTAGAGGTCAAGGAAACGCATATCCTGACAAATCGGCTGTATATCTCTCCCCTTGATCTTACCCGTAAGGACAGCCAGCATTTCCTCCGAACCGTCCGCCGCGGTCATACTGAAGCCCATATCGGCGAGCCTTACAGTCAGCTCGCCGGTTCCGCAGCCCAAGTCAAGCACCTCCGTTACGGGTACCCGGCTTTCCGAAAATGAACCTTGCGCAAACGACGCGTAGGAATCATAGTCGGCGGAATTATATATATCGTATTTACCGGCTATTATGCCGAAATCTTTCATGCTTTGTCCGTACCTCTTTTAACTTATTACAACCGTAACGGTAACAGTACCGCCGGAATTGAAGGTATAATCGGCGTAAACCGTAAATTGATCAACCCCTTTGAAGCCCTCAAAAGGAGTATAAACGAATGTGCCGTCGTTATTCAGCTTTAAAGTACCGTATTTTGGAGAAACCGACAGCCTGATAATGAATGCGAGCTCGCTGTCGGCCGTTACCTTGCCTTTAAACAGCCCGTTGGAGTATTCCGTAAAAACGATATAGGGCTGTGCCGTCTGAGTCGCCTCATAACAAGCCTCTTTTGTTAAAATACCCTTGGAGTAAAGATAAATTTCATCATAAGCCGAATGAATATAAGGGTCCTTAGACATATAGGCGTTGTAAATGTCACCGGGCACTCCGCCCTGGTAATACATCTTGACCGCGTGCATATACCCGGTTTCAAGCCCTGCGATAAGGTATTCCTTGATTTTCTTTATTGAAGCATAGGTGGTGCCGTTGCTTTCAAACTCCACGCACATGCCCAGCGACTTGGTATATTCGGCGTTGTCGTACAAACGCGAAACGTCCACGCTGTCGCTGAAGGCGTA
>JAQVQF010000232.1 GCA_028701715.1 Eubacteriales bacterium
GCAAAGCAAATCACCGACATTTCCGGGTACACTCACGGAGTGGGCTGGTGCGCTCCTCAGCAGGGCGCTTGTAAGCTTTCCTTAAACGTCAAGGACGGAATAATCGAGGAAGCTCTTGTCGAAACCTTGGGCTGCTCCGGCATGACACACTCCGCCGCCATGGCCGCCGAAATACTGCCAGGTAAAACCATCCTTGAGGCGTTAAACACGGACCTTGTCTGCGACGCCATTAACACCGCCATGCGCGAGCTTTTTCTGCAGATAGTTTACGGACGCTCACAGTCGGCTTTTTCCGAAAATGGACTTGTCATAGGCGCCGGCATGGAGGACCTCGGCAAGGGTCAGCGTTCCATGGTAGGCACGATGTACGGCACAAAAGCAAAGGGCGTCAGATACCTTGAAATGACCGAAGGCTATTGCACCAGAATGGCGCTTGACGAAGACAATCAGGTTATAGGATATGAATATGTTTCGCTCGGCAAGATGACGGATCTGCTTAAAAAGGGTATCGAGCCCAACGAGGCGTATGAAAAATCCAAGGGTATGTACGGCCGCTTTTCCGAAGGCGTCAAGTATATTGACCCGAGAATGGAATAGGGGGGAATGAAAATGGCTACATTTGAAGGCTACGAAAGACGCGAGGCAAAAATCCTCGGCGTGCTTAAACAATACGGTATCTCCTCTATCGACGAATGCAGGCAAATCACCCTTGACAAAGGAATAAACATTGATTCTATTGTGCGCTCCACCCAGCCTATATGCTTTGAAAACGCCATATGGGCTTACACGGTCGGCGCCGCCATTGCCATAAAAACAGGCTGTATTAAAGCCGCCGAAGCCGCTTCCGCCATCGGCGTAGGGCTTCAGTCCTTCTGTATACCCGGTTCGGTCGCAGAAAACCGTAAGGTCGGCTTGGGTCACGGAAATCTCGGTAAAATGCTGCTTTCCGAAGAAACGGATTGCTTCTGCTTCCTTGCCGGTCACGAATCCTTCGCCGCCGCGGAGGGCGCGATAAAAATCGCGTTAAACGCGAACAAGGTACGTGTAAAACCTCTGCGCGTTATACTCAACGGCCTCGGCAAGGACGCCGCCTTTATTATTTCCCGCATAAACGGCTTTACCTATGTAAAAACGGAGTTCGACAATAATTCGGAAATCGTAAAAGTCGTTTCCGAAACTCCTTATTCCAAGGGTCCCAGAGCGGCGGTTAAATGCTACGGCGCGGATAACGTGCCCGAAGGCGTCGAAATTATGAAGCTTGAGCATGTCAGCGTTTCGATAACCGGCAACTCCACCAATCCCACCAGATTCCAGCACCCCGTAGCCGGTATTTACAAGAAATGGTGCGTTGAAAACGGCGTGAGCTACTTTTCCGTCGCCTCCGGCGGAGGCACGGGACGCACGCTCCACCCCGACAACATGGCGGCGGGCCCTTCCTCCTACGGCATGACCGACACGATGGGCAGAATGCATTCCGACGCTCAGTTCGCGGGCTCATCCTCCGTTCCGGCGCATGTCGAAATGATGGGTCTTATCGGTGCCGGCAACAATCCGATGGTTGGGATGACCGTCGCGGTTGCCGTGGCGATAGAAGAAGCTTTTAATAATTAAAGTGTTAAAGCGGTAAAACATTTAAGCATTAAAAGAATAAATCAGTATCATTTATTGTTTTCATGGCTTGCATGGCTTTCATGCAAGCCTCTTTTTATCAAAATCAAACATAAAAATATACAAGAATACTCATCCGATTCCCTTTGTTTTGGGATGAAGCTACAAACATTATTTGTATGTATTGACTTTTTCATTTGTTTGCTGTATAAATATCAGCGGGAATGAAGTTCTCCCCTGGTAAATCCTAAACGCTCTTATGCTGATGACTTCTGTATTTGCTTACGGATGTTGTCGGCTTTTTTTATGCCATGTCCATGTATAGAATAAATTATCTGTTATTTGATCGAAAGGCTTTATTATGTTAATCAGCATTGCGCTTATTTTAATCTGCGGCTTTGTGCTCAGCGGTATTTTCCAGAAACTCCGACTGCCCGGATTGCTTGGAATGCTTATCACCGGCATTGTTTTGGGTCCTTATGTATTAAACCTTATTTATTCGAATTTGCTTGCCGTTTCCGCCGACCTGCGTGAAATTGCGCTTATTGTCATTTTGGTAAGAGCCGGCTTATCGTTGGATATCAAGGATCTGAAAAAAGTGGGCAGACCGGCCCTATTGATGTGCTTTATACCGGCAACGCTTGAAATAGTCGGAGCGGTGCTGCTGGCGCCCGCCTTGCTTGGGGTTTCGGTAACAGAGGCGGCGATAATGGGAGCGATGCTGGGTGCCGTTTCGCCCGCCGTAATCGTACCGAAAATGCTCGCCTTAATGGAAAAAGGCTACGGCACACATAAGGGTATTCCCCAATTGATAATGGCAAGCGCGTCTGCGGACGATGTTTATGCGATAGTTTTATTCACTTCATTTATCGGAATATATAAAGGAGGATCGTTCGGATTTTTTACATTGCTGAAAATTCCGGTATCAATTTTAACCGGCCTTGCGGCGGGAATCGGCATAAGCTTTATACTGGTGAAAATTTTCAAGAAAATCCACATACGCGACACCATAAAAGTGTTGATTATACTGGGAATCTCGTTTTTGCTTGTGGGATTCGAGAGCTGTATATCCGAATTGATTCCCTTCTCCGGATTGCTTGCCGTAATGGCGTTGGGCGGAACCCTGCTTAAGCTGTACGAAATACTGGCAAGGC
>JAQVQF010000233.1 GCA_028701715.1 Eubacteriales bacterium
GAACGCACGCGAGGAAGCCGAAATTATTTCCGAATATTGGGGAATTTCCGCGGAAATTTATGAAAAGAGCGGTTCCCGCGCGGTAATGGGATTTGTTATCGAAGAAAATGAACAAAAAAATTATACTTATATAATGATATATAAAGACGGAGCGGTTTTCCTGCTGTTCGAATTTTATTGCGGCTCCGAAGACAAAGACGAATATCGTACGCTTTTTGAAAAATGGGCGGAAACCGTCGTTATGTCAGACGGTAACAAATGAATAAAGAGGTATAAATGAAAACACTTGTATTGGCTGAAAAGCCCTCGGTGGGACGCGAGCTTGCCCGCGTGCTCAACTGCAAAAGAAGCGGCAACGGCTGCCTTGAGGGCGACAGATATATCGTAACCTGGGCGCTCGGGCATCTTGTCACCCTCGCCGATCCGGAAAAATACGGCGAGCAGTATAAAAAATGGTCGCTTGAAACGCTGCCCATGCTCCCCGAAAAAATGGAGCTTGTGGTTATTCCCCAGACGTCGAGGCAATATTCCGCGGTCAGGGACTGCCTGAAGCGGGAGGATGTTTCCGACCTTGTCATAGCGACCGACGCGGGGCGTGAGGGCGAGCTGGTGGCGCGCTGGATTATCGAGAAAGCGGGATTCAGAAAGCCCGTAAAAAGGCTGTGGATATCCTCGCAGACCGACAAAGCGATAAAGCAGGGCTTCGCGTCTTTAAAGGACGGGCGCGAATACCTCAAGCTGTACAAATCGGCGGTGTGCCGCGCCGAAGCCGACTGGTATGTCGGGCTGAACGTTACAAGAGCGCTAACCTGCCGCCATAACGCCCAGCTTTCCGCGGGGCGCGTGCAGACGCCCACGCTGGCGCTTATTGTCGCGCGCGAAAACGAAATACGCTCCTTCCGGCCGGTAGATTACCGCGTCATAAGCGCGGATTTGGGAAGATTTTTCGTAACCTACCGCGACGCTCAGGGTCATTCGTCGGTATTCGACCTCGCGGAGGCCGAAAGAATAGCGGGCCTTATCAAAAACAAGGATTTTACCGTAACCGACGTGACCTCCTCGCCCAAAAGAACACCGCCTCCGGCTCTCTACGACCTCACGGAGCTTCAGCGCGACGCCAATAAAATGTACAGCTTTTCGGCGAAGCATACGCTTGATGTCATGCAGAAGCTTTACGAATACCACAAGGCGCTGACCTATCCGCGCACCGATTCGCGTTATATAACCGACGACATTGTCCCGACTCTCAAGGAAAGACTTTCGGCGGTGGCCTTCGGCGATTTCACGCAGGCGGTCAGAACCTGCGTAAATATAAATAAATCCTGCGTCAACAACGCTAAGGTGTCCGACCACCACGCCATTATACCGACGGAAGAACGCGCCGACCTCACCGACATGACCGCGGATGAAAAGAAAATATATTTCCTTGTCATACGCCGCTTTCTGTGTAACTTTCAAGGTGATCACTGTTACAATCAAACGAAAATCACCGCAAAATGCGAGGGTCTGACCTTTACCGCATCAGGAAAAGCCGTCACCGACGAGGGCTGGAGGAAGCTTTATTCCTCCAACACCTCCGACGACGAGGAGGAACAGGAGGAAGCCGACCAAACGCTCCCCACCGTGAAAAAGGGCGAAATATACAAATGCAAAAACGTACAGTTAAAAGCGTTGAAAACCACGCCTCCGCCGAGGTATAACGAGGCCTCGCTGCTCGGGGCGATGGAAAACCCCTCAAAGTATATAAAAGACGCAAAAATGAAGGCCTTTATATCCGGCGGTTTGGGAACTCCGGCGACAAGAGCTGATATTATTGAAAAGCTGTTCAATGTCTTTTACCTTGAAAAGAAGGGCAATACCATTTATCCCACCGGGAAGGCGGAGCAGCTTATAAACATCGTCCCGGCCGATCTCAAAGAACCGCTTATGACCGCGAAATGGGAACAGAGGCTCGATGGGATTGCCAAGGGACAGGAATCCGGCGATGTGTTTATAAAGGAAATACGCGCTTATTCGGCCGCCCTTGTAAACGAGGTAAAAAACGGCAGGGAAACTTACGTCCACGATAACCTCACAAAAGAAAAATGCCCCGACTGCGGCAAATTTCTGCTCAAGGTCGAGGGCAAAAAGGGTACCATGCTCGTATGCAGCGACAGGGAGTGCGGCTTCCGTAAATCCCTGACCTTTAAATCGAACGTCAGGTGTCCGCAATGCCACAAGCCCATGGAGGTTTTCGGCGAGAGCGAAAAGCGCACCTATGTCTGCGTCTGCGGCTTTCGGCAGAATGTGGACAAATTCCACGCCGAAAAAGGCTCGGGCGGCGCTTCCAAGCGCGATGTTCAGTCCTACCTTACGAATCAGAACAAAAGCAAGCCAAAGGAGGAATCCCCGCTTGCCGCCGCCATGCGTAAAGCGATGGAGGAGAAAAGCGGAAAATAATAAATCAGAATTAAATATTATATGTAGAGGCAGATATTATCCGCCCGCAACATAAGAATTTTTATATGGGTTAAGTTATTATCGGACAATGGGTAGAAAGTAATAATGCGATACATCAGGAGACACGGGAACGGCGGGCGGATGATATCCGCCCCTACATCGTGTCTTATCTTTTTTGTTTGCTTTTTTATTGTATTATATATTAATAACCAAACCAAAAACAGAATTGTTTTTCCTTGATTCTGCATTTTGTTTTTAATTTTACATTTTCAAAGCTTCCGGATGATGCGCTTTAAGCCA
>JAQVQF010000234.1 GCA_028701715.1 Eubacteriales bacterium
CCAGAACCTCCGGGACATAAATTTCGTTGTCCCTGAATCTGACGCCTATAACCGACATTGCCGTAAGCAGGCCTTTTTCAAGAATATCCTGTGCATTTTCTCCGTTTTCAAGCGCCTGAGCGGTGAGTCTTTCGACTTCCTCCGCCTTTCCTTTCTGCACGGCGAGTGAAATATCTTCATATACGGTCATGGTTTTTCTCCTTTTATTATATTTAAATCATCGGTAAACAACCCAAATAAGCAAAGCTTTTAAGATTTTAACCGCTCGTTCTGCAACGCTCCACACATTCGAAACCGTATTGTAAATAAAGCAACAGATTATCAATATATTGCTCCGCGGGGAACGGATATTCCATATATCCGGCGGACGGACATAAAATAAAACGTCCGCTTTTGTTACCGGCACTGACGCAGGCATGAATCAAATCCTTCAGCCGTTCCGGCTTAGCCTGAATTATTTCCTGAATTTCTATATTTCCTTCCCATCCGATACGGTTTGAATACTTATCAATAATCGATTCCAAATTGATATCGCCGTTTTTGGGAGGTTCCAAAGGGTTCAGTACATCCACCCCCATCGCGATATACTGTTCGATAAAATTCGCAACCTTTCCGTGACTGTGAACCCAAACATAGCCGCCGGCGTTATGAATATCGTCGCAAAGAGGCTTATCATATTTATATATAAAATCGGTAAAATCCCGGGGAGACATTAACGGCGGAATAAAAACCTCAGGGCCTACCCATTGAAACGGGGCCCTTATTCCGGACGCTGTCACGCTTTTAACAAATTCCCTGATACGGTCGGAGAACACCCCGATCGCCCGTTCCAGCTTATCGCGGCAGTCAATACTGAAAAACGCCATGTTTTCCGACCCGATTAAACACTGCAGCGAATATCCGGCATGGTACAGATTTACTAAAACCACTCCGCGGTCTCCGATCTGTCTTTGTCTTTGAAAAAAGCCGTCCGCCTTAAAATCAAAGGGTTCATATTCCATGGAAAGCAGCTTTTCTATGTCCTCCGGTTCCTTAATCATATGCTCTGTGGTATAAGACGGTTCTCCAACGGTTGATATTCGTTCAACGCCGTGTAAATCGCCTTTAGGAGTGTGAAAGACGATATGATTATCCTTGAAGGTCGGATCGTCCGTATCCGTTATGAAGCTTTCAGCCTGACCTTCTGATTTCTGCCCGCAATAAATATTAAAGGGTAGGCTATACCCGATAAACAGGTCGCTTATACGGCCGGCAAGCTCCCGGACAGGACGATAAGCCGGATGAAGGAGGTAGGGATCGTCAGTCGCTCCCCATAACTTCAAAGCCGGGCGGTCAAGCTCTTTGTTTTGAAAAATACGCATAATACGGTCATGTGAAGTTAATTTCATTGCACTTTTTCCTTATGTACAATTTATGCTTGTAAATTAGTTATAAACGGTGTAAAATCATACCCGGTGATAAAAATGAAAATAACCCTTAAAACGTCCGCCGGAACATTTATTAGAAAATATGAAGGTCCGATTTATCTGTACGAAGCTATTAAGGATTGCGGAATTACCGTACCTTCCGACTGCGGAGGCAGGGGTGTATGCGGCAAATGCGCGGTCGAGGCTTACGGTGAAATGTCGCCGATTACCGATTCCGAAAAATTACTTTTGGGAGAGAAGGAAAATTTCCGTCTCGCCTGTATGACAAAGGCTGTCGGCGACGTTCAAATAATTTATAACATAAATGTAAAAAGAATGCAAGTACTTGCGGGGGGAATATCCCCGGATATCAAAATAAAAAACGTCTGCGGCGCGGGGATCGCCGTCGCCATAGACATAGGCACCACCACCGTCGCCGCCGCGTCGTATGACCTCGCCACCGGGAAAAGGCTCGATACCTATACATATGAAAACCCGCAGCGCACGCATGGTGCGGACGTGGTGACACGAATGGACTTCGCCTCGCACGGCGGACTTGATACGCTCAAAAATGAAATTAACGGCATTATAAATGAAATCCAAAGTCGTTCAAAAGCAAAAGAAATAATTATCGCGGGCAATACCGCCATGCTTCATTTCGCGGCGGGGCTTTCCACAGACAGGATGTCCAAGGCACCCTTTGAGACGGAAAGCCTGTTCGGTTATAAAATTGACGGCATATATTATGCTCCCTGTGCTTCGGCTTATTTCGGCTCGGATGTCGTCTGCGGAATGGCCGCCTGTGAAATGGATAATAATTTTCCTTCGTTTATCGCCGATATAGGCACCAACGGGGAAATGGCGGTATTCGACGGCGGCAGGTACTACTGCTGCTCCACGGCGGCGGGCCCCTGCTTCGAAGGCTACGGCATAGAATGCGGGATGCCTGCGGTGGCCGGAGCGGTAAACCGTGTATTTATCGACAACGGAATACCGCGTTATACGGTCATAGACGGTGAAGAACCGCGTGGTCTGTGCGGCAGCGGGCTTGCCGATTATACCGCCTGTCTGCTGGAGCTGGGAATTATCGACAAAACAGGCTATATGAGTGAAAAACACTGTCTTTGCGAAAATGTCTATATAACGCCGCGGGATGTCAGAAATCTTCAGCTTGCCAAGGCGGCGATACGCGCCGGGATAGAGACATTGCTTGATATAAGCGGAACAAAGGGAAAAATAAAGGCGTTTTATCTTGCGGGAGGGATGGGAAACTCAATTGACATTAATTCCGCCGTAAGGCTCGGGCTTATACCCGGCGAATTCGCGGACA
>JAQVQF010000235.1 GCA_028701715.1 Eubacteriales bacterium
AATAACCGTATCCCTGAAGGGTACGACCATACCGCATGAGGTTATCGGCGAATACGGCGCGGGCAGAGTGCTGCTTAAGCCGGCATCTCCCGGTACCGGTATTATAGCCGGCAGCTCGATGCGTGCCGTTCTCGATTCTGTCGGAATTAGGGATATACGCGGCAAATGCCTCCGTTCCAACAACCCCACGAATGTCGTCAAGGCTACTATCGCGGCTCTTGCCGAGCTGCGTACCGTCGAACAGGTTGCACAGATGCGCGGCATAAGCACGGAAGCCGTTAAGGGTTAAGGGGGTATTTTTATGGCACAGGTTAAAATAACACTCACAAAAAGCCTTATAGGACGCGGCGCAAAGCAGATAAACACCGCCAAATCCCTGGGACTCACCAAAATAGGCGACATTAAAGTCGTCGAAATTAACGAGTCCGTTGAAGGCAAAATGAATATTATATCTCATCTCATCACCGTTGATGAAGTCAAATAATTAAGGAGGATATGTTATGAAGCTTCATGAGCTTTCTCCGGCTCCCGGCAGTACCAAGCCCGGTTACAGAAAAGGCAGAGGCACCGGCAGCGGTAACGGAAAAACCGCAGGCCGCGGACATAAGGGTCAGAACGCACGCTCCGGCGGCGGAGTAAGACCCGGCTTTGAAGGCGGTCAGCTTCCGATATACAGAAAATTGCCGAAGAGAGGATTTACGAATCACTTCGCCAAGGAATATGCGATTATGAATCTCGATAAGCTCAACGACTTTTTCGAAGACGGTGAAACCGTTGATATCGTCACCCTTTTAAATATCGGCCTTGTCCGTAAAGAATTATGTGGGCTGAAGGTTTTGGGACAAGGAGAGATTACCAAAAAGTTGACCGTAAAAGCGTCAATCTTTTCACAGTCCGCTAAAGAGAAGATAGAGGCAGCGGGTGGAACAGCAGAGGTGGTATGATGTTTGAGACGTTAAAAAACGCATGGAAAGTTCAGGACATCCGTAAGAAACTTCTTTATACGCTTTTTATTGTTGTCATATTCCGTCTCGGTTCCCAGATACCCGTTCCTTTCGTTGACAGCGAAGCGCTCAGGAACTATTTCGAACAGGCAAGCGTTTCGACCACCATACTCGGATATTTCAACCTTCTGTCCGGCGACGCGTTTTCCCGCGCAACTCTGTTCGCGCTTTCCATATCGCCGTACATTACCGCTTCCATTGTTATGCAGCTGTTGACGGTCGCCATTCCGGCGCTTGAAAAGCTGCAGAAGAGCGGACCCGATGGCCAAAAAAAGATACAGAACATAACCCGTTATCTTACAATCGGTCTTTCTTTGATACTGTCCTACGGTTATTATAAGACAATCAATGCTTCCGATTTCGTTATGAATAGCAATTGGTTTGCATGTATCGTCATCATAGCTTCGTTCACGGCGGGCGCCTGTATTATCATGTGGTTGGGTGAACGCATTGACGAAAGAGGCATAGGCAACGGTATATCCATAATCCTGTTTGCCAACATTCTTGCCCGCGGACCTACGATTATTGCGGTTGCATGGAATTATGTCTATAATTACGGTATTAAAAACAAGGAATATTTATTTATACTCTGGGTGTTGCTTGCTTTCGCGTTCATGCTTGCGGTTATCTGGTTTATCGTGTTCTTTACGAACGCCGAAAGAAGATTACCCGTGCAGTACGCCAAGCGACAGGTGGGACGCCGCATTTACGGCGGAAACAATACCCACCTGCCCATAAAGCTCAATATGACCGGCGTTATGCCCATCATATTCGCTCAGTCCATTGTTGCCATTCCGTCGACGCTGGCGCTTGTGGTCACATCCTGGAGCAGCGGTATAAACGACTGGTTTTCCGCAAATTCAAAATTCCCGCTTTATGCGATTTCATACTTCTTCCTGATTATAGGATTCGCATATTTTTATTCATCCATTTCGTTTAATCCTCTTGAGGTTGCATCCAACCTTCAAAAGAACGGCGGCACTATCTTGGGGCACCGTCCCGGTAAGCCCACCGCCGATTATATCAGGAAAACATTGAGCAGAGTAACCCTAATCGACGCCATATTCCAGTCTTTCATTGCGATATTCCCGATTCTTATTGTTATGATAAGAGCATGGACCAACACAAGCGCTTCATATATATTCTCGCAACTGGCTTTCGGCGGCACCTCGCTTCTCATTATTGTCGGCGTCGCGCTTGAAACCACACGCGAACTTGAAGCCCAGATTACCATGCGTCATTACAAGGGATTCCTTGAATAAAGGAGAAATACTATGAATATGATTTTATTCGGTCCTCCGGGTGCGGGTAAGGGCACTCAAGCCGAAATTATATGCGACCATCTGGGAATACCCACAATATCCACCGGAGCCGTCCTCCGGGAAGCCATGAAGAACGGCACTCCCACGGGATTAAAGGCAAAGGAATATGTCGAAGCGGGCAAGCTTGTTCCGGACGACGTGGTCACCGCGATTATAAAAGACCGCCTTGGCGAAAACGACTGTGCCGGCGGCTATATACTCGACGGCTTTCCCAGAACGATACCACAGGCGGAAGCGCTTGACGCTATGGGCGTTAAAATTGACATAGTGCTTTCGATAGAGGTTTCCGATAAGGAAATAATCGAAAGACTGTCCGCCCGTCGTTTATGCGGCAACTGCGGAGCTTCCTATTCGCTGGTATTCAATCCGAGCAAGGATAGCGTCCATTGCGACAAGTGCGGC
>JAQVQF010000057.1 GCA_028701715.1 Eubacteriales bacterium
GGCGAAATCCATCGTTCTTCCGCTTATTTTCGCAAGCTCCTCCTTTGAATAAAGCAAAAAGGAGGTCTTTTTTCTGAAATCGTCCACCGACAGCGGCGACGAAAACATAGCGTTTCCGCTGGTGGGGAGCGTATGGTTGGGACCCGCGATATAGTCGCCCAACGGTTCGGGAGTAAAGCTTCCGAGGAATACGGAGCCCGCGTTTTTTATTTTGTCGAAAAGTCCGAAGTAATCCTCAACGCAAAGCTCAAGATGCTCCGGGGCTATTTCGTTGGAAAATTCCACGCATTCGTCGATATCCGCCGCGATTATAATCGCGCTGTTGACATCCGCCGATTCCCGCGCTATTTCTTTTCTCGGCAATGCTTCAAGCTGTTTTTCAACTTCCGCCTGTACGCTTTCGGCAAGCTCACGGCTTGCGGTTATAAGTATGGACGACGCCATTTTGTCATGCTCCGCCTGCGAAAGCAGGTCTGCCGCGATATAGGCGGGATTCGCTTTGCCGTCGGCTATTATCAGAATTTCCGAAGGACCGGCTATCATATCTATGCCCACGACACCGCTAACCGCGCGCTTGGCAAGGGCTACATACACATTGCCCGGGCCTACAATCTTATATACCTTGGGAACGCTTTCCGTACCGTACGCCATCGCGGCTATCGCCTGCGCTCCGCCGACGGCGAAAACCCTGTCCACGCCCGCTATACGCGCCGCGGCAAGAATTTCCGGTTTTATTTTACCGTCCGCCGACGGAGGCGTGGTCATTAATATTTCCCTTACACCCGCTATCCTCGCCGGAACGGCGTTCATCAGCACGGTTGACGGGTAAGCCGCCGTGCCGCCCGGGACATATATACCCACCTTTTCTATCGGAGTATAGCGCTGCCCAAGCACAACGCCGCCTTCTTTCTCTATACGGAAGCCCTCGTTTAACTGCTTTTCATGGAAAAACGCTATATTTTCCTTTGCGATTTTCAAGGTCTCAAGAAAATAAGCGTCCACCGATTTCAGCGCTTCATCGATTTCCTCTGCGGTTATCTCGATTGATTGGCGGTTTGCTTTGTCGAATTTTGCGATATAAAAATTAAGCGCTTTATCCCCCTCAAGCCTGACGCGGCGTATTATTTCCTCCACCGCCACCGCCTGCTCGCCGTCGAATTTAAGCCCGCGGTTTTTAACAAACGATAAAAAACCGTTTTTATCTATAATTTTGATCATTTTTTTATTTCGCCTTTCAGTTTCTCCACAGCCTCGTTTATTATGACGGATTTAAAATTATAAGACGATTTGTTTGCGATAAGTCTTGCGCTTATCGGAAAAATTTCCTCTATGACCGAAAGCCCGTTTTCCTTTAAGGTCGTTCCCGTTTCTACTATGTCGACTATCACATCCGAAAGCTCCAAAAGCGGCGCGGTCTCGATAGAGCCGGAAAGCTTAATTATTTCTATCTCGCGGCTTTTTCCGCGGTAAAACGCTTTTGCCGCGTTTACGAATTTCGTCGCCACTCTCAGCGTTCTGTTGTTGTCCTCCTTGTAGCCGTTCTTCGCGGCGACCGCCATGCGGCAACGGCCGATTCCGAGGTCGAGCAGCTCATATACGTCGGGCGAATGCTCGATAAGAATATCCTTCCCGGCGACGCCTATATCCGCGATGCCGTATTCCACATAAATCGGCACATCCACCGGCTTTACAAGAAAATAGCTGATACCCTGCTCCTCGTTTTTGAAAATCAACTTTCTGTTGTCGCCGAAAACGTCTCCGCAGCCGTAGCCCGCGTCACGCAGCACGGAATACGCTCTGTCACCCAGCCTTCCGGTGGGCAATGCTATATTTAACATTTGATTGTTTCCTTTCATTAAGATACGGGCGGCTTATATATTACCGTCGCCGAGGCATATGATCTGCTTGAATTTTTTACCCTCCGGCACCGAGCATGCCGCGAGCACGCTGCCGCCGCTTTTACGCAGCTGCCGCGCGGCGTTGAAAATATCGCCGGGTTTGTCGTCATTCCCGTAAAGGAGAAGTATATCGGCGTCATATTCCGGCTTTGTGCCGTAATAAGCGGCGACCTCGCTTAAATTTATGGCAAACCCCATGGCTCCCACGGCCTTGTTAAAACGCTTCATCAGCTTATCATACCTTCCGCCGGAAAGCACCGATTTCGGCACGCCCCTGACATAGCCGCGCAATATTATACCGTTGTAATAATTCATGTCGCTGACTATTGAAAAATCAAGCTTTATCCTTTCCGAATACGGCGTATCCTTGATGACCGCATATATTTCCTCAAGCTCAGCCACCGCCTGCGCCGTTTTTGAGCCCGTAATAAGTCTGCCCGCGGCACGCAGCATATTTTCAAAGTCATTGTCATTCTTCCCGGAAATAAGCTCTATAAGGCTTTCTGCTTTATCCGCTGGCACTCCCGCTTTTTCCGCGAAAATACGTAAATCGTGGCAGTTTTTGGCGTTTATATATTCCGTTATTTCGGCGGACACGGCTTCGCTTGTTATACCGCAGTCGGCGAGCATGCCGCGGATAAAGCCCATATGGGAAATATTAAGCATAAAATCGCAATCTATGGCTTTAAGGCTTTCCGCGGCAAGCATGATTATTTCAAGGGTGGAATAAAGGTCGTTCCCGCCCATGGATTCCACGCCCGCCTGACATATTTCCCTGTATTCCCGAGTCCTTGCGTCCATACGGTAAACGCTTTCGCGGTAATAAAGCTTTTCGCCGTTTTCAACCGTCGCCTTGGTATTTTTAACTATGGAAAGCGTAACGTCCGGCTTCAGAGCGAGCAGCTTTCCGTCGGCGTCGTTGAAGGTTATTATGCTTTCGCTGGTGAGAAAGGACATATTTTCAAGATAAAGCGAATATTCCTCAAATTTTCTGAGCCTGTAATGCGTATAGCCCGCTCTGCCGTATATGTCCTTCAATGTAAAATAAACGCTGTCTTCCTTTGACAGCTTATCCGTGTCAAGTGTCATTGCTTTTCCTCCGGTTGCTTTGTAAAGGCAGCCAATATTTTTGAATAGCCTCCGCTGCCGTATTGCAGGCACCTTGAAACGCGGCTCAGCGTCGCGGAGGATATATCTGTTTTTTCCATTATCTGATTATAGGTGTCGCCTTTTAGCATAAGCTCCGCGCACTGCATCCGTTGCGCCATCTGCTTAACCTCGTTGATGGTGCATAAATCCTCAAGGAATATTTTTATATCCCCGGCGTTGTCGATTTTCGCAAGCATCTCATACAGCCGTTCATGCGCATGGTCGTCAAGACTATTATTCATATTAAATACCGTCCTTTACACCAATTATTACGGTTGGATTATAACACATCGATTTAGCTTTGTAAAGCGCTAAAGCATTAAATTGATAAAGTTTATACGATTGAATAAAATAAACGCAAAAATTACTTTAAAATTAGTAAAAATAACGTTTGCGGGTATTTGGAGTTGAAAATCAATTATATCTCAATGAGATTTTTCTTGTAAACAATCGCACATACATATATGAACAATATTTTAAGTTTAACCAATAAAAAGCTACGCAAAAAATGAAAAGGGAGATTATTATGAAATTAAAACAGCTGACCGTATGCATAACCGTATTAACTTTATTTGTCGGCTTGGTCTCATGCGGAGACGGCACCGATAATACTTCCTCGCAGGCCGAATACTCCTCGGCGGCCGGTATGTCTTCGACCGACGAAAGCCCGACGGAGGAAATTAGCTCCGTGGACGCCTACGGCTCCTTACGGGAAGGCGAGCTTGAGGATATTCTTGCGGCGATATATGCCGCCGCGGAGGATACGGAGGAGATTCAGTTAAATCACAGATACCTGGAAACTACCGAAATTGACCCCGATGATTGTTTTTATTATTTCGGTGTGGAAAGCCTTGATTTCGAAGAAGGCATAGCCTCCGAATACAGTGTGGGAGGGGCATATTCGCTCTGCCTTATACGCGCAAAAAGCCTTGACGACGTAGACGAATTAAAGAGGATTATAGCCGAAAACGCAGATCCCTGGAAATGGTTCTGCACGGGAGTTGATGAAGATAAAATTGTTGTTGATAATATCGGTGATGTTATTATATTGATAATGTACGAAAAATCCGAATTGCTGCACGATATTTTCCTCGATTTGGCGGGAACCGATTAATAATATCCGTATTATTCGATATTATTTTAATTTCAACAACATCAGTGAGATTTTTCCGTAAAAGCGGCACACATACAAATACAGAACGCTTCCCGTGCTCAATGCTCCCGAAAACGGAAAGGTTCGCATTTTAAAATTTTAAAAGGAGATTCTTATGAAATTCAAAAAACTAACGGTATTTTTAATCGTTCTAACCTTGATTGTCGGCTTGGTCGCATGCGGAGGCGACACCGATAATACTTCCTCGCAAGCCGAATCCTCGGCGGCCGACACATCTTCGACCGGCACATCCTCGGCCAACGACAGCTCGGCGGAGGACGAAAGCTCCGAGGAGAGCGGCAACGATTCCGATTCCCTGCTGGAAGGCGACCTTGAGGATATTCTTGCCGCAATATACGCCGCCGCGGAGGATGTCGATGAGCTTGAATTAAATCCGGAATACATGGTAACAACCGAAATCGATCCCGAAGACTGTTTTTATTATTTCGGCGTGGAAAGCCTTGATTTTATGGAGGGCATAGCTTCCGAATTTGAAATGGGCGGGGCTTATTCACTTTGTCTTATACGCGCAAAGAGCATTGACGACGTGGATGAGCTTAAGGAAGCCATCGCAGAAAACGCAAACCCCATGAAATGGGTCTGCATGGGGGTCAGTGAGGATAAGGTTGTCGTGGATAATATCGGCGATGTTATTATATTGATAATGTACGATAAATCCGAATTCCTGCATGACATTTTCCTTGCTTTGGCGGACGCCGACTGATAATACACATATCAAATAGGTTTTATTTTACAAGCATTCCGATATATAAATTCCCTCTTTATTATTTGCTTGCGTATGGCGGACTTCATTGTCCGCCATATGTCAAAGCGTCCTGACGAATAATCATTTTCGCAGGGACACGCGGAAAGAGAAATATATGGTTTTTTCAAGCGTCAGTTTTCTTTTTTATTTTTTACCGGCGATTCTTTTGTTTTATTTTGCGGTGCCGTCAAAATTTAAAAACGTTGTGCTCCTTGTATTCAGCCTGTTGTTTTATTACTACGGGGAACAGCTTTATGTGTTAATACTGCTTTTTTCCTCCGTGCTCGACTACACCTGCTCGCTTTTAATTGAAAGATACCGCGGAACAAAAAAAGCAAAGGCTTTTTTAATAATATCAATAACCGCAAATCTTGCAATGCTGGGCTTTTTTAAGTATTTTGACTTTTTTATAAGCAGCGTCAACGCTTTGTCGGGCATTTCGCTTCCCCTATTAAAGGTCGCTTTGCCGATAGGGATCAGCTTCTTTACTTTTCAGACAATGAGCTACACAATAGACGTATACCGAGGCGAGGTGCGCGCGCAAAAAAACTTTTTGACTCTTTTTACTTATGTATCCCTGTTCCCTCAGCTTATCGCGGGCCCCATTGTCAGATACAAAACCGTAGAACGCGAATTGAACGGCAGAACACACAGCTTTGATATGTTCGGAGAAGGCGTTTCGCGTTTTATAACGGGGCTTGCCAAAAAGGTTTTGCTGTCAAATCAATTAGGCGCTCTTGTTGTTTCTTTCCGTTCCGCCACGGAAAAGACAATTTTGTTTTACTGGATATACGCCGCGGCGTTTACCCTGCAGATTTATTTTGATTTTTCCGGTTATTCGGATATGGCGATAGGACTCGGTAAGATTTTCGGCTTTACATTCCTTGAAAATTTCAATTATCCGTTTATAAGCAAAAGCATAACCGAATTTTGGCGAAGATGGCATATTTCGCTTGGGAGCTGGTTTAAGGATTATGTTTATATCCCTTTGGGCGGCAGCCGAACGGGCTTTAAAAAGTGGTTGAGAACCACGCTTGTCATATGGGCGCTGACAGGCTTATGGCACGGCGCCGACTGGCCCTTTGTCGCATGGGGACTGTTTGTGGCGGTATTTATTATCCTTGAAAAAACGATACTGCTGAAGGCCTTTCAAAAGCTGCCGGGTATAGCGGCAAGGATATATTTTATAGCGATTATTTTGTTCAGCATGGTGATTTTCAACGGAAACGGGATTACGGGCTCTTTTGACGATATCGTTTCCATGCTTGGGTTTACAGGCCTTAAATTTATAAATTCCGATACCGTTTATTATCTTTCAAGCAACGCGCTGCTGCTTGTCATATCGGTTATCGCCTCGACACCGCTTTTTGCAAATATATTCGCAAGGATAAAATTAAAAAGCTGCGGGATAAAAATTCTTGATATTGCGCAACCGGTTTCCTGCCTTGTTTTGCTTGTTTTATCGGTTTCTTATCTTATCGACGGCTCGTTCAATCCTTTCCTGTACTTCAGATTTTAGACCGGTAGGGATGGTTGTTATATGAAATCAAAAATAAAAAATATTATTATAAGCATAGGGTTTGTAATTTTTATATTCGGATATCTTATTATCGGTATAATACAACCCGACAGCGAGATTTCCTTTTCCGAAAGGCGTAAATTAAACAAGTTCCCCGAAATAAGCTGGGAATCGCTGATAAGCGGCGACTTTTTTGAAAATTTTGAAAAGTACGCACCCGACCACGCTCCGTTCCGCGAGGAATTCCGTACGATAAAAGCGCTTTCACATTTTTATCTTTTCAACCAAAAGGATAACAACGGTATTTTTATTATAAACGGAAACGCTTTGAAAATTCTGTATCCGCTGAGAGAAAAATCCGTCACGGAGGCGGGAGAAAAGCTAAACGAGGTATATTCCGCTTATCTTACGGGTATGAAGGTGTACTATACCGTTATCCCCGATAAAAACACATATGCGGCGGAAAAGTATAATTATCCCGTTATAGATTTCAATCGCTGCGTGGAGCTGCTCGGCAACGCGGTTTCTGACATGCAATACATTGACCTGCTTGACTGTCTTGCTGCCGATGATTTTTATAAAACGGACCCGCACTGGTCACAGGTTAATTTGGAAAAAACAGTGTTGCGTCTTTCCGAAATAATGGATTTTAAAGTTCCCGATATTAAAACATATACTGTAAACAGATTATATCCGTTTTACGGCGCATATTACGGTCAGTCGGCGTTGCCGCTCGCGCCGGATGAGCTCTTATACCTCACAAACGATACAATAAGAAACGCCACGGCATATGACCCTGTTTCGGATACCTCATTTCCGATTTATAACACCGAAAAATTCGGCGGTATCGATTCCTATGAGGTGTTTTTAAACGGCGGGCTGCCTTTGATAGAAATTACAAACAATAACGCCGACACCGAAAAGGAACTGATTTTATTCAGGGATTCGTCGGGCAGCAGTTTGGCTCCGCTTTTAATTGACGGATACAAAAAAATAACGCTGATAGACCTTAGGTACATATCAGCTAATCTTATCGGTCGGTTTGTGGATTTTAAGGACCAGGATGTGTTGTTCATGTATAATATTGCCGTGCTTAACAACAACAAGATGCTTAAATGATATAAACAAAACAAAGTAAAAAATTCTTATTGAAGATTATGTCGGTGATATGTTATAATACCTTACGCCTAATGACTGTACGAGCATAAGCGTTACAAGCGTTACAAGCGTTACAAGCGTTACAAGCGTGAAGGCCTGAAGGCCTGAAGACCTGAAAATATTTTTCAGGTCCGCGAAAGGATGTTATACACATGTCCGACTTAAAAAAAGCGGAAACAGACGCTTTATTCAATAAAATATACGATGAAAGCTATATTTTTATCTTGAAATATGTCTCCGCCAGGACACGTACCGCCGACGATGCCGCCGATATAGTGCAGGAAACATATCTTGAGCTTTATAAGGTTATCTGCAAGAAAGATGACTATATAAACGACCCCAACGCCTTTGTCATGAATATTGCCAAAAAAAAGCTCTTTCGGCATTACAGCCTGGTTGAGAAGCTTAAATCGATCATACCGTTGCATAAAAGCGATGAAAACGATGCCGATCCCATAAATGAAATAGGAGGCTTTGAATTTGAGGACAGCCTTATAGACAGTGTTCTGCTGGACGAGATTTGGAATTATATAATGCGGTTTGAGAAAACAACCAGGCAGATTTTTATTATGAAATATTGTCATGACAAAAGTCTTGAGGATATCGCGGAAAGCTTAAATCTTCCGCTTCATACGGTCAGAAATAAGCTGTACCGTTCAATAGAACGGCTGAAAACATTATTTAATGTCCACTGAATAAATCAAAAACCAAGCCGCGATGCGGCTTTCCCGGTTTTTTGATTTATTCAAGTACAAGGTTTTTACATTAAATTATGTAAAAACCTTGCATTTGAATCCGGCATAATAAATACGCCGGATTCAGTGAGACATCAAAAAATGCTGTAAATTCATAAAAATTTCAGTTTTTATGAATTTATGCAACATACGCCGCATGAACAAACCGTTATACGGTTTGTTCAGCAGACATTATTTATTAACAGGAAAGGAGACGGACATGAAAATCAATGAGCTTTTAAGGCTTGCGGCGTTAAACGCGCAAACGGACAAGGAAGCTATTCGCAGCAAGGTTTTGTCGGGAAAGAAAAAAGCGCCGGTTTGGCTTAACCCGAAAACCGCCGCCGTCGCCGCGTCGTTAATATTTGTGCTTTTATGTCTTGCCGTTTTTAAAGGTCCGCACATGACATCGCCGCGCAACGAATCCGAAAGCGATATTTCATCGTCAGGGGAAATTACCGCCTTATATTCGGGAAGCGAGGTCAGCGATATGGTTTATACAACAGCATTGCCCCAGGACGGGGAAATTGTCATAGAAGACGCATTAAAAGCCGAACTCGAAAACGCGCTTGAAAACGATATAAATGCAGATTATACAATTACGGTTAAAATATACAGTTCTGATTTCGATATGTATAAGAGCGAAAGGCTTACTCAGGCTGAATCGACCGACGAAAAAGCTCTTGGCATTATCGAGGACCAATACCGTTCAATCGAGGAGAATTATTTTAAATCGTTGGGATTTAAGGTCGAAAAAAGCGATACGGATACCATGACCTTAATTATCACGGGAAAGGTAGAGCAAATATTAAATATGAAAGTACCGAAGGGTAAGGCTTTTGTGTTTTATAAAAGCTTTTCCGCGGATAACGGCTAATCTATTCTCTGTTGGCTTTGATCATGGCTTTATCCTTATACATTTCGATATCGGCCTGCTTAATCAGCTTTTCCACGGCTATATTTTCGTTCGCCCAGGCGGAACCGACCGCTACCGAGCATTGAATTCCGCCGCTTGCGTTCAGCTGATCGAGTCTGGCTTTCCACAGGCATATCAGCATGCTCAGCTCACCCTCGCCGCAATCGCATACCACCACAACGAATTCATCGCCTCCCATACGGTAAGCGTGTATTCGTTTGTTTGTTATGGAGCGTATGCTTTCGGCGGTTCTGCATAAAAGCATATCCCCCGCGTCATGACCGAAGGTGTCGTTTGTTATTTTCAGATAATTTAAATCGAAAAACAACACGCCGCAGGATTTTAGATTTATATATTCGGCGGTTATCATCTGTTTCAGCTTTTTACGGTTATAAAGATCGGTCAGTTCGTCATATTCCGATACATTTTTAATTCTTTCCCCAGCTTCGCTTTCCTTGTCCGCGTCTCGTGTAAGGTAAATTACCGAATTGCTTCCGTCGTCGTTTTTTATTATACGCGCGGTGGTAGTATACCAAAGGTATTCGCCCGAACGATTTGATCTGTATGAGCACACGATATGGTCGCCGGGGGTCATTTTATACAGCTCGGACGGATGAAAGCATTTTTTATATTTTTCCCGGTCGTCCGGGTATATTTCATTCTCTATTATATTGTCAATTGTTTTTCCCCAGCCTTCCTCATACTTCACCTCGTTAACGACTCCGTCATGGATAAACAACCGTTTAACACTGTCATCGCTATAGCTGCATTCTTTTATATTATGGAAAACCCAGCCGTATGTGTTTGATATGATTTTAACCAGGTTTTCTGTTTTTTCGGAATAACTGCCTTTCCCGCTTAAGCTTTCCAAAAGCTTTCCGTCATCTGTTCCGAGCGCGGCCAGACGCTTTACGCGTATCTGCTCAAAAATAAAAACAAAGCATATAACGGTAAACAGATTTACCAGTCCACGATTATACGAAAAATAGCGCATCAGCTCCGCGGCGACGGGTACCGCAATAAAAATCGTAAGAATTTTGACTTCTTGCTTTTTAAAGCTTTTCCGGTATGCGAATATCAAAAGCGCGTTAATTATAAAGATAAGCACGGTTACAATTCCGGATAACGGGTACAAAGCACCCCTGATAAGCGTTCTTGAAGCGTCGAAATAATAAATCATACCGTTCACATGGGTTATCAGTAAAAGAGCGGCGCCGATAACGGCGGCGGTAAACGAAAGCAATATCCACCTGCCGTTTACCCTTCTGCGTTTCGAAGCATATACCGTGAGATACATAGTTATACATACGGAAGCGATATAGCTTAAGACATATGTTATGGCTATCGCCGCTTTATGAGCGACAAACGCCGGCTGAGAGGCAAGCCCTTCGGTTAACCGCTGCGTTGTTCCCGCCGCGATTTGTAATGCCAACGAAACACACAGCGGAATTAAGTATCTGCCGCTTTGATTGTTAACGCCGACACCCGTGATTATGTATATTATGACGTAAAATAATATTAATAAAGCGACTATATCAAGGGTTATGCTCACGGACATCAGGGAATTCATACTTCATCTCCCTTTAAAATACTGCGGCTGCGGCGGCAGCGGAAGCGGCGGCAACGGCAGCCGTTATCGAAATTGCGGCAAAGCC
>JAQVQF010000236.1 GCA_028701715.1 Eubacteriales bacterium
TGAGGATTCGAGCGGTAACGGATTTCATATAAACATGTCGGTCAAAAGCAGCGACGGCAACGAATACGGCGACAGATTCATGGCGGGCGTCATGGAGCATATCAGGGAGATGACGGCGTATCTAAATCCAACCGAACAGTCCTTTGTCAGACTGGGAAAAATGAAAGCGCCGAGATATATAGCATGGTCGCCCGAAAACAGAAGCCAGCTTATCAGAATTCCCGCGGCGAAGGGTGATTTCAAACGGATAGAGCTGCGTTCTCCCGACCCCGGCGCAAATCCCTATATCGCCTATGCTCTTCTCATCCACGCAGGTATAGACGGCATAAAACGCAATCTGACCCCTATCCCGCCGGTTAATGTGGATATGCATACCGCCGGGAACGACGTGACCTCCAAGCTCGACACCCTTCCCTCAACGCTGGATGAAGCGCGCAGAATCGCAAGCGAAAGCGTCTGGCTTAAAAAAATTCTTCCGGAAGGCTTTGCTATTGTTTGATTGATATGGAGAGTATATAAACGATATAAACGATTGTAAATCGTAAAACCGCGGTTTTACAATCGCCTAATGAATTGTATACGGAAGGAGGGCGGAATATGTCCGAGGAATTCAGGCAAACAAGCGTGCTTATCGTATCTTCCGGCAACAACGCGATCGACTATTTCACCCAGCTGCTTCCGCCCGACCGATTTTCTCCCATCGAAACCGCGACGAACGCCGGAGAAGCCGAAAGGCTTACGGTTGACCGCACGTACGGACTTGTGATTATCAACACTCCCCTGACGGATGATTTCGGCACACGGCTTGCAGTGAATCTGGTGAGATATGAAACAACCGGTATACTGCTTTTGGTGAAAAGCAATTTGTACGACCAGATATTGTATAAGACCGAGCCGTACGGAATAGTGACCCTTTCCAAGCCTGTCGATAAGCATACCGCGCTTCAGACCATCAACGCGCTGGTTTCCATGCGAAACAGGATACAAGCGTTTGAGGTTAAGGTGGAATCGCTTGAAAACAGGATGAAGGAAATAAAAATAGTAAACCGCGCAAAGCTTATCCTCGTGGAACAGTTAAAAATGTCCGAATCGGAAGCGCACAGGTTTATAGAAAAAAGCGCGATGGACCGCTGCGTAAAGCGGAAAGAAATTGCGGAAAATATAATAAAAACTTACGAAAACTGAGGTATTATATGTCTGAGGAAATCGTTCTTATCATTGACTTCGGGGGGCAATACAAGGAACTTATCGCCCGACGCGTCCGCGAATGCGGAGTGTACTCCGTTATAAAGCCGTATTCGATAACAACGGAGGAAATAAAGAAAATCGCGCCCTTAGGTATTATTCTTACCGGCGGACCCGACAGCGTATACGCGGAAAAAGCGCCGGTCTGCGATAAAGCGATCCTTGATATGGGTATTCCGGTGCTTGGGATATGCTACGGTATGCAGCTTATATGCCAGTTCCTCGGCGGTAGGGTAAACACCTGCGCCAAGAGCGAATACGGCACTCTGAAAGCCGAGCTGAAGTCGGGTTATACCCTGTTTGACGGAATATCCGGCGCACAGAAGGTGCTTATGAGCCACACCGACATGGTCAGCGCCGCTCCGCAGGGCTTCGCGGTCACCGCGCACACCTCGCTCTGCCCCGTCGCCGCCGTACAGGACGAAGCCAAAGGGCTTTACGGAGTCCAGTTCCATCCGGAAGTCGAAAATACCTGCTGCGGAACAAGGCTGATAAATAATTTCCTTTATAAAATATGCCGCGCCCGCGGAGGGTACTCCATGGAAAATTATCTTTCCGGGCAGATAGAGGCGGTACGTAAAACGGTCGGCAGCAAGCGGATTCTCCTCGGGCTTTCCGGCGGAGTCGATTCCTCCGTATGCGCCGCGCTGCTTGCCATGGCGGTTCCCGGACAGCTCACCTGCATTTACGTGGACCACGGCTTTATGCGCAAGAACGAGACCGAGGAGATCAAGCTGGCATTCAATGATAAAAGCCTCAACTTTATATGCGTGGACGCGAAGGAAAACTTTATGAAACGCCTGTCGGGCGTCTCCGATCCCGAGCAAAAGCGTAAAATAATCGGTTCGGAATTCGCCAAAACCTTTGAAAACGAATCGAAAAAGCTCGGACATATCGAATTCCTGGCACAGGGTACGATATACCCCGACGTGGTGGAATCGGGTACGAATTCCGCGGTCATAAAAAGCCATCACAATGTGGGCGGACTGCCTAAGGATTTGGGCTTCGAGGGCGTTATCGAGCCGTTGCGCGGACTGTTCAAGGACGAGGTTAGGAAGCTGGGGTTAATCCTCGGACTTCCAGAAAACATAGTATACCGTCAGCCCTTCCCCGGTCCGGGGCTTGCCATACGCGTCATAGGCGAGGTTACGGAAGAAAAGCTTGCCATCCTCCGCGAGGCGGACGCCATAGCACGCGAGGAAATTATAAAATCAAAGGTCAGAACAAATCAATATTTTACGGTGCTCACCAATCTCAGGAGTGTGGGCGTGATGGGCGATGAACGCACATACGATTATACGGCGGCGTTAAGAGCGGTAACCACAAACGATTTTATGACCTGCGAATATACACGCCTTCCCCATTCGCTGCTTGGCAGAATCTCCTCAAGGATAACCAACGAGGTCGACGGAATCAACCGCGTGGTTTATGATATAACGTCAAAACCGCCCGCTACTATCGAGTGGGA
>JAQVQF010000237.1 GCA_028701715.1 Eubacteriales bacterium
TGATTCGTGCCCATATTCTGCTCTTCGCTGTCGGCGCATTCCATACACAGCGAACGACGCAGGCTGTATTCCAGCCATCCGAGCATGACAAAGCCCTTGTCAGCAACATGTTCCCAGTCGATATCGGGCAGAGCCGCTTTAACGATGTATGCGATAAAAAACGCTTTGAATTTGCTTTCCGAAATACTGCCGTCGTTTTCCTTTGCCCAATAAATCGCGTTTTCGAACAAATCATACGCCGGGTGAACAAAACCCGCGGCTTCCCAATCTATTATTGCGGGGTTTTCGTCCTTCCATATTACATTTTTCGGTTCGAGATCTCCGTGACTGATGAGGGTGTTATACGAAAGCCGTGAGGCTGCGTTTATAAGGCGGTCGTTCCATTCATACAGCTTTTTATTTCTTTCAGCAAACGCCTTAACCCAAGGGGCATGGATTTCGTTTCCCTTATTGAGGTAATATTCCCAATCGACCGCTTTTTCAATTCCCGAATAATCATCCTTCAATCCGAGAGACGAAAAATCCGTTTTATGCAGCCCGGCAAGAAAACCGCCCATAACTGCGCAATGCTTTGTCGTAAGGCTGTCATACACAAGACATTCGCCTTCAATAAAATCGTATATAAGATAATATTGGTCTTTATATTTTTGAAGCGCGCTGCCGCTGTACAGCTTTGCGGCGACAGCGGGTATAACAGATGAGGCGATGAAAGCAATATTTTCGGAATCCATATAGTTTTTTATTGCCGACGGACGGATTATCACCTGCGGGTTTATTGCCTTGACCGCGTATTTACCGCGCTTTGTCTCGGCGGAATATACCCTGTTCAGGTGTCCTCCGGAAAGCGCTTTCGGCTTGCTTGTAAGCTCATCCAATCCAAGGCTTTCAAACAAGCCTTCGATGTCAATATTATATGACGAATTCATCGCTGCTCCTCCCGGATGTTAAAAACACCACATATTGTTAATATAGCATAAAAAGTCTTTTTATGCAATGATTTTTACTGACAGACACTTTCTTTAAAATAATTTTCCGATAAACTGATTTTATTCTTGCTTTTTTGAAATTCGGTGTTATACTGTATAAAATTAAATATTACAAAGGCAATGACGGGGAGGAGTATTCGCTTTACGGATGCGCAGAGAGAAGGCGGATGGTGTAAGCCTTTCGTGAAGTAAGCGATGAAGTAGCCCCCGAGCCGTGAACCGAACGGAAACGCCATAAGCGTTTTTCAGTAGACTTCAACGTAGCTTTCCCACGTCACAGGGAAAACGGTATCGGATATTATGTTTTAAAATACGTAAATATTCCCGTACCGGCAAAGCACGGAATGTATGTTTTTATACATTATTTTCCGGATTCGGGTGGTACCGCGGACAAATAAGTTCGCCCCGGAGCATATGCTCCGGGGCGTTTTTGTTTTAAACAATTGTATATAATTTTACGGAGGGCTTTATGGAAACGAAATACTGCTTTGAAACAGCCGAAAAACAGATGAGAGAATTCTGGGAAAAGGAAGGCATTTACAAATTCGACAAAAATAAAAAAGGAGAGCTGTATTCCGTCGACACGCCGCCGCCGACCGTAAGCGGCAAGCTGCATATCGGGCATATTTTCTCCTATACTCAGGCTGAGATGATAGCGCGTTACCGCCGTATGCGCGGCTGCAACGTGTTTTATCCGTTCGGCTTCGACGACAACGGGCTGCCCACCGAAAGGCTTGTCGAACGCGACGAGGGGATAACCGCCAAGGATCTGCCGAGGAGCGTCTTTATAAAAAAATGCGCCTTGACGGCGGCGAAATACGAGGCGGAATTTAAGGAATTGTGGAAATCGCTCGGCTTTTCCGCCGATTGGTCGCTGCAATATGAGACCGTAAGTCCCGAGGTTATGAAAATATCCCAGCACCTTTTCCTTGAGCTTGTGAAAAACGGTAAGGCTTATTCCAAGGAATCGCCCGTCCTGTGGTGTACGGAATGCCGAACCTCCATAGCTCAGGCTGAGCTTGACACAAAGGATGTTGAAACCACGTTCAATTATATTCCTTTTACCGTGGAAAACGGCGTTATCGAGGTCGCCACCACCCGCCCGGAGCTACTTTACGGCTGCGTCTGCCTGTTTGTCAATCCTTCGGACGACAGATATTCCGATTATATAGGCAAAACCGCTACGGTGCCGCTTTATGGTTACGGGATACCCGTCATAGCCGACGAAAAAGCGGATATTTATAAAGGAACGGGCGCGGTTATGTGCGCCACCTACGGTGATTTCACCGACGCGGAATGGGCGTTGAAATATAATCTTCCATACCGCAAGGTCATACTTCCCGACGGATATACAGACGCAAGCGTGCCCTTTGTCGGAGGGATGAGGGTCGCCGCCGCAAGGAAAAGAATTATCGGTCTGCTTGAAGAAAACGGGTTGCTTTTGAAATCGGAAACCATAACCCATACAGTCGCCGTACATGAAAGATGCGGAAAAGAAACGGAGATAATACCCTCGCGCCAATGGTATATCGACATTATGAACGAAAAAGAAAGGTTTTTGAAAGCCGCCGACGAAATAAACTGGTACCCGACACAGATGAAGGAGCGCTATACAGCCTGGGTTTCCAATCTGAAATGGGACTGGTGTATTTCGCGTCAGCGCTATTTCGGAATACCTTTTCCCGTCTGGTATTGCAAAAGCTGCGGTAAGGCCGTTTTTGCC
>JAQVQF010000238.1 GCA_028701715.1 Eubacteriales bacterium
GAAACCAGCGAACCCACCGCTCCCCCGACCGGAGACACCGGATTTGTTGCTCTTGCAATCATCTCCGTTATAGCTCTCGCAGGTGTGGTTGTTATTAAAAGAAAGTAATTTAAGTTAATTAAAAAGCCGTCGGTAATTAATCCGGCGGCTTTTTTATGTTTATTGTTTTGTAAGCCAGTCGAGTGCGGGCTGTATTTCGGTGTCCCAGAATTCCCAGGAATGGCATCCCGGAGCTTCCTTATAGGTGACATTATATCCTTTTAACTTTAAAAAGTCTCTTAGTTTCCTGTTGCATTCGATAAGGCCGTCCTCAGTACCGCACGCCATATAAATTTCCGGTTTTTCCCGCTCTTCGGCGGCAAGCATTTCCGCAGCGTATTCGACGGTATGCTTTGTACGTGTTCCGGGTTTGCCGAATATAGAATCCCAGTAGGGATTTCCCTCACGCGCTTCTATACAGTAGGAGCCCGAAAGACCGACCGCTTTGCCGAAGGTACCGCTTTCCCAAAGCGCCGTTTTTAGCGCGCCGTAACCGCCCATGGAAAGACCCGCGATCCAGGTTTCCTCGCGCTTTGTCGACATGCGCGGGAAAAAGCCGCGGCATATTTCGGGCAGCTCCTTTGATATAAAGGTAAAATAGTTTCTGTAGCCGCATTCCATATCGGCATACCAGGCAAGATGTGTCGAGGGCATCACCACGGCTATGTTTTTATAGGTCACGTAGCGTTCAATGGAGGTGCGACGCTGCCAGATGGTATGGTCGTCGCTCATGCCGTGAAGCAGATATAGCGTCGGGTAGGTGCCGTAAGAGCGTCCCTCAAGCCCTATTTGTCCGCTTGTGGTTTGGGGTATTATAACGTCCATGTTCATGCACATTCCGAGGACGTTGGAAAAATAATCAACGTGCATCAGTGCCATTGTCGTTTTTCTCCTTACAGAAGTTTTTTTTGTATATTATATCAATTATGATAATAGCGGCTATTCCGAAAAGAACACCAATGACCGCTCCGCCGAGCACATCCGTAAGGTAATGCACCTGAAGATAAAGCCTTGAAAAGCCTATCAGCGATGCGATAATAAACGCCGCATAACCGAAGCGTCTTTTATCGCAGTGCCAAAGCACCGTCGCCGCCATGAAGGCGGACAGGGTATGCCCTGACGGGAAGGAATATTCTTTCGGTGCGTTGATGATTAGCTTTATCGTGGGATCATAGATGAAGGGACGATCCCTTGCTATTAACGGTTTCAGCGTCAGGTTATTTAAAAGCAGACATATGATAAGCCCGAACGCGAGCGTAATACCGTGCTTTCTGGTCTTTTTAAAGCATAAAAGGGCTGCCGCGGCGGCTATCCATATCCAGCCGGAATTACCGAGAAAGGATATTTTCGGCATAATGAAATCAAGGAAGGGGCATTTTATCGATTGTATTGCTTTTAATATGCCAATTTCAAAATCCGGAAAGCTCATAAAGCGATCACCGATACCTCTCCGCAGTCGAGAGTCATTATTCCGCCATCCGTCATCACCCTCAGCCGGTAGTGCTCGTCCACATCAAGAGCCGTTCCTGTGAATTCCGTGTTGCCGCGTGTGAAGCCGATCTTTTTTCCGGTAAGATAACTCTTTGCTTTATAAGCTGTAAGGAAACGATCATCCTTAAACGCCGCCGGGGTAAAATCCATTTTTTCGGTAAGGCAGCCTGTAAGCGTAGCCTTGTCGGCATTGATATATCCCGCTTTTTCCTTCAGCTCATCGGGTATACCCGTTTCGGAAAGGTTGATACCTATCCCGACAATAAAGCCCTTTTCGGTTCCCGACCTTTCCGTGAGTATGCCGCATATCTTTTTGCCGTTATAATAAATATCGTTCACCCATTTTATGTTGACGCTTATATTCGCCGTTTTTTCTATCGCTTCGGCGACGCATACCGCGACCGTCGGGGTCACCGACGGAAGCTCTTCTTCCCTCATATCCGGAAAGTTATAATAAAAAGATATATAAATACCGCCCGCAGGTGAAGCGAAGGACTTTCCCTGCCTGCCGCGGCCGCCCGTCTGGGCTTCGGCAATGACGGCGGTCATATGTCCGGCGCCTTCGGAAATCAGTTTTTTAAGATAATTATTGGTCGAATCCACCGTGCCGACGGTTAATATATTAAAGCTCAAAACAATCACCAATGGCTATTATAATTTGTCCGCCGTATTTTGTCAAGGACGACAAACAATATAAAAGTTGACAAAATACAGGTATTGAAATATAATGAGCTTATCGTATATTTATGAGGTGTTTATGTATCCGGAAATTGATTTGGGCTTCCTCGGCAAGCTGCGTCTGATGACCGTAATGGCTGCAATCGGAATAATCGTTATGCTGCTTCTGGTGCGGAAGGAAACGAAAAAAGCCGAAAAAGCTTCCCCCTTCAGGGAAGGCGCGTATATATTCCCCAAGCTGTTTATGGCGGCGTTCGGAGGCTATTTCGGAGCGTTGCTGTATGACGCCGCCTTCCATGCGATCGAATACGGTTATTTCAGACTTGAGGGAATATCCTTTTACGGCGGCCTTATCGGCGGGGTGATCACCGTATATATCGCCATGCTCGTTATGCCGTCATATACCTCGTTCACAAGGCTTGAATGGCTTGACAGGCTGACTGTCCCCTTCGTCTGCTTTCATTTTTTCGGCCGTATCGGCTG
>JAQVQF010000058.1 GCA_028701715.1 Eubacteriales bacterium
ATATGTCATCATCTGGATAACCGGAAAAGAAAGCTGCAACGACTATATCAACCGATTCGGCGAATATACGTAATACGGAAAAAATGAGCCGCTCGGCTCATTTTTTTCATATTCGATTTGCTTTAATCCGTTCTCCAACGCTTATTTCGGAATAATTTTTATTCCGGTTGCAGGCAGCCCCGACTGCTCGACCGCGATTTCAAGTATCTGCGCCACTTCGTCCGGCATAAGCCCGTCGGTCTTGATGATAACAGAGCATTTCTGACCTGAAATAATGGCGACACACTCCGTAAAGCCTTTGGATTTCACCAGCATTTCGATATTCGCCTCGGCGTTCATATCCGCGACCATAGCGGCTATCGAAAGCAGGGCTTCCTGCTTTGCGTCGGGCATGGTGTCCGGCGAATCGGCTATAGTCTGGAGCACCTCCATTGCCTCGTCGCGTGTTCTTTCGCGGTTGATGACCGAAACGGCGAAAAAGCTGTCCTCTTCGATCTCAACGTCGGCTTCCGACGCTTCGCCGTCAACAAGCACGGTGTTGCCCAAGGTTTTGGTGCCTTCCTCTGTTTTGATATCGCCTCCGCCGCCGGCTGCGCTGTAGACGATTATGCCCGCTCCGATAATAAGCACGCAGCATACGATAATAAAATTCCTGCTTGTAAAGAAAGCCTTCCAGTTAATACTCTTTATTTTTTTCTTGACATCGTCGAAATTCATGAATTGTCCCTCCATATATATATATATCGTTATCTGGTTACGCTTATACGGTTTGTCGGCAGGTCAAACAATGCCGACAGCATCTGGATAATTTTGTATTCCACTGTCGCGGTAATACCGGGACACACCACCGCCACCCCGCTTACCTTCGGCATTCTTTCTTCGATAAGCACCGGTTGTTCATTGCCCGCGTAATTCGCCAGCACATATTCTTTGCGGCTGTCCGAACCGTTTTCGTTGCTCGTTATCTGCTGGTCGGAGGCGTAATAATATTCGTATCCGCTCTTTAAGGTTACCATTACCGTGCAGCTCTTTACACCGGAAACGCTTTTAACGACCTTTTCAACGTCACTCTCCAGTGCCCGGCGATAATCGTCAGTCTCGTTATATTTGAATTCGCCGTCGGTTGAAACGGTTTTTTCCGCCGTAGGCCAAAGCAGGAGTATGACGCCGGCTATTAAAGCCATTATCACAAAACCTATTCCCTTGATCTTTTTCAGCTTTTCAATCAGACCGTTAATCGGAAATCACCACCTCCACGGAGCCTCCGAGCGTTTCGAGCAGAAAGTCCCGCACTTCATTAACATGTTCCCCATCGCTTTCCTTAAGCGTTACGGTTGTATTCCCAACGACCACCTCTCCGTCCCCGCTATATATTTCTATGCTGATATCCTGCACGGTTATTCCAAATTTTTCGTAAACTATATGTTTTATATATTCGCGCACCTTTTTTTCCGCTTCGGCGGAAATATAGTCGCCCGTTGAATATTCGTTAGCTTCAACCGAATATGTCAGTTTCGTGTCAATGTCCCCGTTAAAAACCGCAACCACCGGCATAATCACCGCCACCGCGCATATAAGCGAGCACACATATTTCACGTATTTTTCCAACCCTCCGGAAGCGAGAGAGGAACAGATTGCCGAAAGCACGGACGCGATGAGAATACAGAAAAAATAGCTACTCATTTTAATCCCCAATCCCGATTCTGATAAATAATGCCACGGCTATTATAAAAATGGAACCCGTTCCCACAAGAATGGACATGAGCACGCTCATAAAGCCGTTTACGTCATACAGCATCGCCGATTCTTTTTCGAGCCCGAGCATACGGGCTATCATCGCCGCCATAAGAATGAACACCTTGTACATAATCACATAGATTATCGGAGGTAGCACCAACACCATTATCGTGACCAGTCCCACGGCTCCCACAGACGATTTAACCACTCCCACCGCGGATGATACCGTTTTCGCCGCTTCTCCGATGATATTACCTATTACCGGTATAAAAACACCCGACGCAAATTTTACGGTGCGGTAGATATAATTGTCGGCCGCCGCCGTTATAATTGTTTGAAAATACATCACCACGCCGAACATGGTGAAAGCAAAAGCAAGCAGCGTGGTAAGGGCATTTTTAATAAAATTCGTTACCGAACGCATGTCCACCGACCCGGGAAGCGCCGACATAAGCGATATGACAAAACCCGTCTGCAGAAGCGGTTGTAGCAGAAAACCCGAAAATCGCTGCACCACCGTCAAAAACAAGAGCAATGAGGACGAGCCCGCCACTCCGGAGGATATATTCCCGCCGAGCGTGTACAGCGCGGCGGTCACCGGCAGCAGCGCCGACATATACAGGCAAAGGCTGTTGAGTGATTCGGCGGCGAAGGTAAACACCGAAGCAAGTCCGGAAAACAGTACTCCCGAAAGGACTATCACCGATACGAACTCGAATACGGTTTTAAGCGATGTATTGTCGCTTGTCCACCTGAAAGACGCGAGCGCCGCCGAAATCACTATAACGGCAAGCAGCGAATAAAAAAACTTTACTCCGTTTTTATAAAATCCGGTTAGAGAGGTTCTTATAACCTTGAAAATTTTTTCCGCCACATCGACTTTTTCTTCGCCGCTTCTTTCGGAATACGTTATATATTCGTTTTTGGGCAGATTTTCCGTGCCCGCCTCTTTGGCGACATTTTCCTGCTCGGAGGTATCATAAGCCCCGACGCACAACGGAAAGGCAAAGAGTATAAAAGCGGCGACAACCGCGGCAAGCCTTTTCAAAGCAGTTCCCTCGCAAAGGTTACCAGATTTTTCAGCACCGGAAGTGAAATGGTGATTATGGCTATTTTCCCGGCGAGCTCGATCCGTCCGCCGACCGAAGTTTCCCCGCAGTCGCGGCATATCTCCGAAGCCAGCTGACAGACAAGAGCTATGCCCAAGGCCTTTACGGCGACGGTAAAATATGTACTCATCCCGCTTTGGTAGGAAAGAGTTTTAACATATTCCAGCACGGGTATTATCTGTATGGCTATGTAAGAAAGCATTATGATACCCGCGGCGGCGGCTATCATGGGTTGAAACGAGCTCCCCATCTGTTTGAGAATAACCGCAATGCACACCGCGCACAATCCGAACCCGCATACCGAATAAATATTCATATGCCGAACACGCTCCTTATCGCACTGAAAAGAGAGCCTATTTCGGATATAAGCATAAGCATTACGATTATTACTCCCGCCACCGAAACATAGGTGGACTGCTCCTCTCTTCCGGTTTTCTGGAGTATCTGGCAGGCTATCGACACCAAAAGTCCCACCCCCGCGATTTTCAACACCAGTGTTATGTTCAAGCCTGTGATCATTCCTTTCTGCTAAACCGCAAACCAATTTATCCGACAGTAATTATTTTTATCCGACAGCTTTTAAAGCACATATGCTTTCAAACAGAAGCCTTTCAGTATAAAACAATGGCGGCAAGACACCCCGCCAAAGCGCCGAGATAACGGTAGCTTTTTATTTTACCCGCAAGCGCAGCGCGCATCTGTTCCCGCTCCTTGCTTAAAAATGCCATGCAGCCTTCGATCCTTTCGATTTGTGTATCGCAATCGAGCAGCCCCAGTGTCGAACCAAAGGAAGATAGCACGTCCTTTATTCCTTCGCCGACCGACAGCCGTTCAAGCGCGTTATGCCAGATTTCGTTGGCGGGAACGATATCGGAGCTTTTTAATGTTTCGGTAAATCCGCAGGAATCCAACGCCTTGTCGGAAAAGGACACGAATATACCGTACAGCTCGGTTCTTGAATACGATATGGCGTTTTTCATGGATTCGAGCAGCGAAATCATACCGCACAGCTCAAGATAGCTTTTTTGCCTGTAATCGGCATATATACCCCCGCAGAACCATCCGACCGCGATAATCAACCCGCAGGCTATTATTTTTGTCATTTTTATTGCGTTCCTTTCCGTGGCAAAATGTATTTACACCGTCATTTCGCTTTTATATCCGCCGTCGTACCAAAGCCGAACGAACAGCTTAAATATGCCTTTTTCGGTCATGCGGGCTATATGCGGTCTTTTCATTATACCCTCCAAGCTGTCTCCGTGGCAGGAGGCGATAAGGCATACGCCGCTGTTCTGAGCCGCGATAACCCCGTCGGCTTCCGTATCGCTTATTTCATCGCATATTATAATCTGCGGCGACATGGTGCGGGTGAGAAGATCTATTCCGTCCCGCTTGCGGCAGCCCCTGACATAGTCTATCAGACAGCCGTTCATTTCCGGCACATAAAGTTCGCTTCTTTCGTCGGCAAGCCCGACCCGGTACGGCTTGTTTCCCCTGGAAAGCAGGTAAGCCACAGAGCGGAGATAGGTCGTTTTGCCGAGCCCCGGCGGGGAAAACACCAGGGTGCCGCATATACCCTCCGACGTAAAATAATCCGTAAGCGGTTTTGCGAGATCGGGATACAAACGGCTCACGCGGAGGGACACCGACCTGATGTCCGAAAAAGTTTTTATACCGTTTCTGTCGGTGACGGCGTCGCCGCATATTCCGGCGCGCGCTCCGCCCTCAAGAGGTATATAACCGTATTTTATGGTATCGTCGAACGAATACAGGGAGGATCTCGTCAGCTTGGAAATACATTCCTTCATCTCGTCTTCTGTGACGGCCACCCCGTATTCCGGTTTGCAAAGCTTCCCCTGTCCGTTTATCGAAAGGTTGCGGTTGCCGCAGGAAAGCGACAGCGGAAGACCCACGCGCAGCCGTATCTCGTTCAACGACATGACCGCGGTGCGGGGGATGCCCATTATCAGTAAATATATTCTCAGAGGAAGGTATTTATATATTTTTTCTGCTTCCAATTTTATTCACCGTCAGGAACATTACGAAATATACCGCCGTAAACACAATACAGCCGGCAGCCGCGGACACCATGGGAGCATCGGAATTCAACAAATGCACAGCCATCCTTGACACAAGCCCCGAAGAAGCGGCGCATACGAGCGGTGTCAGAAAGAACCTGATAAATCCTATGCGGACACAGCTCACTTTAAGAATACGCGAAAGGCACATTATAAAAGAAAATGTGTTCGATACTATCAGCAGCCACAAGTAACCTTCCGCTCCGGTCGAGGGAATAAATAAAAATATAGCGGTTATTCGGAGAACGCAATTATACAGCGTGATACGCATGGTATACGCCTGCTGACCTATACCCTTTAGCAAGCCGTCGGTGATGGTTTCTATGTACATAAAAGGCGTCACCGCGGCAAGCAGTCTGAAAGCTCTCGCCGATTCCGCGGAATGATAAAAAGCCCGGCTTATCTCCTCCGGAAAGAAAAAGAATATTCCTCCGGCGGCGATGCCGAATATAAAGGTAACTCGGAGCGTTTTCTGCATTTTCATGTCCCGCGCGGTCTTGTCCGAAAAGGTATTAAGACGCGATATTTCGGGTATAAGTATACTTATAAGAGCCGAAAGGAAGGCAAAAGGAAAAAACAACACCGGTATGACCATACCGCGTATCAGCCCGAAATCAGACAGCGCCTTGGCTTCGCTCCCGCCGTACAGCGCGAAGCAGTACGGGATAAGCAGGTTTTCCGCCGTATGCAATCCGTTTGTCAGCCAGCTGCCCGCGGCATTGGGGAGCGCGACTTCCGTTATGCGCTTTAAGGAGCAAAATCTGCTCTCGCCCTTGTTAAAACGGTATCTTTTGCCGAAAAACCAGAAAGAATATACATAGAAGAACGAAAACACCTCGCCGCAGGCAAGACCGGTTGTTATTCCGATGCAAAGCTTCCCGATATCGGTGGTCGAGCTTAGGAAAAACGAGATAATGACCATGTTTAATCCGATTTTGCACAGCTCCTCGAAAAGCTGACTGGATGCCGGGATCATAACCCTTCTTGACGCTATAAAGTAGCCCTTGATGCTCGACGACATCGCCATGAAGGGCATGGAAAGCGATAGTATACGAAGCGGCAGGAGCGTACGCGAATCCCCCAGCAGCAGCTTTGAGAACGGAGAGGACAGAGCCAGAAGCGACAGCATGGAAAGCACGCCGAGCGATAACGCAAGACGGGACGCCGTTTTCAGCGCTTTTTCCGCACCCTTGGTGCCTCCTCCGCCTTCAAGCTCCTCGGCCGCTATTTTCGATACGGAAATACCTATGCCCGCCGTGGCAAAGGATGCGAACAGTGAATATATTGAAAGAACCAGCTGGTAAAGGCCTATACCCTCGCTTCCTATTCTATTGGAAAGATACAGCCGGAAAAGCATGCCGCTTCCCCTGCAGGCAAGTGAAAACGCGCATATTATTGCGGCGTTTTTCAGCAAACCGCTTTTCGCTTTCAAAAACCACGTCCTCCTTTTTGTTTCTATTCGTTTAATTTTATGGGGGAATTATCGAAAAAAGACTTGTTATTTCACCCGTAAAATGATATACTTAAAAAGGTGTTGAATACGATATGAAGAAAAACGGCAGAGTATTTTTAATTATACTTGACAGTGTGGGCGCCGGGGAGCTTCCCGACGCGGCAAGCTACGGAGACGAAGGCTCAAACACAATATTATCCATAAGCAAATCGCCTTATTTCAACTGCCCGAACCTGACAAAAGCCGGGCTGTTTAATATACCGAGCCTTAAATGCGGTCGTGAGGTCGTCACTCCGTCCGCCGCCTACGGTAACGCAGCCGAATGTTCCGCCGGAAAGGATACGGTGGTCGGTCACTGGGAAATAGCCGGTATAATAACCGACAAGCCTTTCCCCGTATATCCTGCGGGATTTCCGAAAGAAGTGGTTGAAGAGTTTGAAAATACCATAGGTACAAAAACTCTCTGCAACAAGCCCTATTCCGGCACCGAGGTTATCGGAGATTACGGCGAACTGCATTTGAAAACAAAATATCCCATCATATATACCTCCGCCGACAGCGTGTTTCAGATAGCCTGCCACGAAAGCGTTTATTCCATCGGGGAACAATACGAAATGTGTCTGAAAGCAAGAACGATACTGCAAGGCGAACACGGTGTGTCGCGGGTTATAGCCCGTCCTTTCGCGGGGGAACCCGGCGCCTTTTACCGCACGGCAAACAGGAAGGATTTTTCTCTCGAGCCCGCGGGCGACACGATGCTCGATATTATATACCGCGCGGGATATGACGTGATAAGCGTGGGAAAAATAAAAAACATATTTTCCGGGAGGGGAATAACAAAATCGTATCATACCTCCTCCAACGCGGAGGGTATCGGATATATAAAACAGCTTCAGCATGAGGATTTCTGCGGGCTGTGCTTTGTCAACCTTGTGGATTTCGATATGATATACGGACACCGCAACGATATCGACGGCTATGCAAGAGCGCTTTCCGAATTCGACGCGGCTTTGGGCGAAATAACCGAAAATCAACAAGAAAACGACCTTTATATAATCACCGCCGACCACGGCTGCGACCCCGCGACACCGTCCACCGACCATTCGAGGGAATATATACCCATCCTTTGCTTCGGCAATGGAATTAAGCCTGTTCCAATCGGCACGCGTGACACCTTCGCGGATATCGGCTGTACGGTCTGCGGCTTCCTCGGTACGGATTACCCCGAAAACGGAAAATCATTTCTTGAAAAAATACTTTAAATATACCGGAGACAATGAATGAAAACTGACGCTGAAATAGCGCTTGAAGCAAAAAAGCTGCCCATAAGCCGGATTGCGGCTAAATTGGAGCTCGGTGAAGACGATCTTGAGTTTTACGGAAAATATAAGGCCAAAATTTCCCCGTCGATATACGGGAAGCTAAAATCCAAGCCCGACGGAAAGCTGATACTGGTAACGGCGATAACCCCAACCCCGGCGGGAGAGGGCAAAACCACCACGACCGTAGGGCTCGGACAGGCCATGGAGAAAATCGGCAAAAAAGCGATCATAGCGCTCCGCGAGCCCTCGCTGGGTCCGGTGTTCGGCATAAAGGGCGGCGCGGCGGGCGGCGGTTATTCGCAGGTTATACCCATGGATGAAATAAATCTGCATTTCACCGGCGATTTTCACGCTGTGACCTGCGCCAACAATCTGCTGTGCGCGATGATTGACAACCATATATATCAGGGCAACGAGCTCCGCATTAATCCCAAAAGAGTCGTATTCCCGAGATGCATGGACATGAACGACAGGGCGCTGAGAAACATTGTCATGGGACTCGGCACAAAAGCCGACGGCGTCACGCGTGAGGACCGTTTTATAATATCCGCGGCAAGCGAAATAATGGCGATCCTATGCTTGGCGGAATCGCCCGACGACCTTAGAGAAAGGCTTGGGAACATTCTTGCCGCTTATAATTATGAAGGCGAGCCTGTTTACGCGCGGCAGCTCAACGCGGAAGGCGCGATGGCGGCGCTTATGAAGGACGCGATAAAACCCAATATCGTCCAAACGACCGAAAACACGCCCTGTATAATACACGGCGGACCTTTTGCCAACATAGCGCACGGCTGCAATTCCGTGCAAGCGACAAAAACAGCACTCAAGCTCGCGGATTACTGTATCACGGAGGCCGGCTTCGGCGCCGATCTCGGCGCGGAAAAATTCTTTGATATTAAATGCCGCAAGTCCGGGCTTATTCCCGACGCGGTGGTGCTTGTGGCGACCGTCAGAGCGTTGAAATACAACGGCGGAGTAAAAAAAGAAGACCTCAGGGAAGAAAACCTTGAGGCTTTGGCTTTGGGTATTTCCAATCTGAAGGCGCATATCGAAAGCATACGCGGCTTCGGGCTTCCCATCGCGGTGGCTATCAATCGTTTTTATACCGACACCCAGAAGGAGATTGCGTTTATTGTCGATTTCTGCGAAAGGATGGGGGTTGCCGCGGTTATTTCGGAAGCCTTTGAAAAAGGCGGTGACGGCGCGGCGGAGCTTGCGTGCGAGGTATGTGCGCTTTGTGAAAAAGATAAACGTTTCACCCTTGCTTATCCCGACAATTACGGTATAAAACAAAAAATCGAAGCCGTCTGCACTAAAATATACAGAGCCGACGGCGTGGACTACACCGCGGCGGCTGACGCGGAAATAAGGGAAATCGAAAGACTCGGTTATTCAAATCTTCCCGTATGTATCGCAAAAACGCAGTATTCCATTTCCGACGACCCGTCAAGACAGGGCTGCCCGTCGGATTATAGGGTTACAATACGCGAGGTAAGGGTTTCGGCGGGCGCGGGCTTTATTGTCGCTCTCGCGGGTTCGATAATGACGATGCCGGGGTTGCCTAAAATTCCCTCCGCAGAAAAAATAAATATTGATAAAAACGGAAATATTACCGGTATATTCTGATGAAACAAACATTTTTATCCGATTCGCCCGAAGAAACTATGGAAATAGCCAAATCCGTAGCGGGTAAGGCGCTCGAACGCAATGCCGTATGCCTTTCCGGCACGCTGGGCGCGGGCAAGACCGCTTTTACGCGCGGACTGGTGGCGTCGCTCTGCCCCGAATGTCTGCCGCTTGTGCATTCGCCTACATTTGCCATCGTGAACGAATATATAGGGAAAACGCACTCGATATTCCATTTCGACCTTTACCGCATTAAAAACGCGGAGGATCTTTATTCCACGGGCTTTTACGATTATGAGGACAGAAAGGGCATAATTGTCGCCGAATGGAGCGACCTTTTCCCCGAATGCTTCCCCGAAAACGCGTTGCTGGTGGAAATTATCCCAAAAGGGGAAACCCAAAGAATAATCAACATAACATATAAGGAATAACGATGTTTATATTAGGAATCGATACCACCGCCGTCACGGCGACCGCCGCTGTCTGTGAAACGGACGCGGAAACGGGCGGCATAATAAAAAATCACGCTTTGTTTTCGTTGAAAAACGGGCTTACGCATTCGGAAAATCTGCTCCCGATCATAGATTCCGCGATGAAAGCCATGAATATAAGCGTAAAAGAGCTCGGACTTATCGCGGTTTCCGCAGGCCCGGGATCTTTTACCGGAGTCAGAATCGGCGTCGCCACGGTCAAGGGGCTTGCCTGTCCGTTTGATACGCCGGTATGCGGGGTTTCGGCGCTTGAAGCCATCGCCGAAAACTGCACGTTCCCCGGAGGGATCGTATGCTCCGTTATGGACGCCAGACGCAATCAATTCTACAACGCCCTGTTTGAAGACGGCAAAAGACTGACGGAGGACAGATGCGTTTCGTTTGACGAAATATATGCCGACATTGTAAAATCAAATAAGCCCGTGCTGCTGTGCGGCGACGGAATGCGGCTTTTCCGTTCTCTTTGTGAAGACAATAATAATATATATACATCAAGTCTCTGCCAGGAAGACCAGAACGGTTTGTCGGTAGCATCGGTAGGATATAAAAAATTTTCAGCGGGCGAATATACCGTCCACACGTTGCTTCGCCCCGTATATCTGAGACCGTCACAGGCAGAAAGAATAAGAAACGAAAATAATAATATCATATAACGAAAGGCGCGGTTGCGAAAATGAAAATTGCCATCGGATCCGACCACGGCGGATTTGCGCTTAAAACGCAGCTTGTTGATTATTTGAAAAATAAAAATTATGAGGTGTCGGACGAGGGTACCTACAGCGAGGAATCCTGTGATTATCCCGTCTTCGCCAAGAAAGCGGCACGAAAAGCCGCTTCCGGCGAATGCGATTTCGGCGTCCTTGTATGCACATCCGGCATAGGGATGTCGATTGCCGCCAACAAGGTCAAGGGCGCGAGAGCCGCGCTCATCCGCGACGCGTTCGACGCCGAGATGAGCCGCAGACACAACGACGCCAACGTGATATGCTTCGGCG
>JAQVQF010000059.1 GCA_028701715.1 Eubacteriales bacterium
GGTGGAAGACGACGGACGCGGCGTTCCCGCGGGGATGAACGAAAAGCTGGGGCTTCCAACGCTGGAGGTCATTTTCGCCACCCTGCACGCGGGCGGAAAATTCGGGAACGGAGGCTATGCGATTGCCGGCGGTCTTCACGGAGTGGGAGCTTCGGTGGTCAACGCGCTTTCAAAAAGACTTGAGGCATTCAACTGTCGCGATGGCAAGGCTTACACCATTGCATTTGAACGCGGAAAGACGGTCGAACCCATCAAATACGTCGGTCCTACAGACAGGCACGGGCTTGCCGTGAGATTTTGGCCCGATGACACTATATTCGAAACGGTGGAATTTGATAAAGATATAATAAGGAGCAGACTGCGCGAGCAGGCTTTCCTCAACGGCGGCGTAAAGCTGACGCTTATAGACGAGCGCGAGGAAAATTTCGTTCCCGAAGTATTCTTTTATGAGGGAGGAATAAAGTCCTTCGTCGAATATCTAAATATGAAAAAAGCGGCGGCGGTAATTCACAAGGATGTGATTTATATTGCCGGCTCAAAGGGCACCTCAATAGCCGAGGTAGCCATACAGTATAACGACACATATAACGAAACATTGTTATCTTTCGCCAATAATATGCATACCGTAGAAGGCGGAACGCATGAAACCGGCTTTAAATCGGCGTTAACCAAGGTGTTCAACGATTACGGAAAAAAATGCGGAATCCTCAAGGGAGAGGAAAAGTTTATGGGGGAGGACACCCGCGAAGGCATAGCGGCGGTTATTTCGGTCAAGCTTGAGGACGCGCAGTTTGAATCCCAGACCAAGGCGAAGCTGGGCAACAGCGATATCAGAACGCTTGTAGAAAGCATGGTGAACGAAAAGCTTACCGAATATCTCGAGGAAAATCCGGCCGTCGCCAAGGCGATTCTTGAAAAAACCATAAGCGCCGCCAGAGCGAGAGAGGCCGCCAGAAAAGCCAGGGAGCTTACCAGAAGAAAAGGACTGCTTGAAACCGCGCTTATGCCGGACAAGCTTGCCGACTGTAACGAAAGAAGAGCGGAATTCACAGAGCTGTTCATGGTGGAGGGAGATTCCGCCGGCGGCACCGCCAAGGACGGAAGAGAAAGCCGTTATCAGGCAATTCTCCCGCTGCGCGGTAAGATATTAAACGTTGAAAAGGCCCGGCTTGACAAAATATATTCATCGATACAGATAGTCCCCATAATACTCGCGCTCGGTACAGGTATAGGCGACGAATTCGATATTTCAAAGCTGCGTTACGGTAAAATAATTATTATGGCCGACGCGGACGTCGACGGCGCCCATATAAAGACATTGATTTTAACCTTCTTTTTCAGGCATATGCGTCCGCTCATCGAACAGGGACACGTATACGCGGCTATGCCTCCGCTTTACAGGGTTTACAAGGGAAAGCAGCAGTTTTATGCTTTTTCCGACGAGGAAAAGGATAAATATATAGCCCAGCTCGGCGGTGTGAACGTCTCCGCGGAGCGTTACAAGGGTCTCGGCGAAATGGATAAGGAACAGCTTTGGGAAACCACCATGGATCCCGAAAAACGTATCCTTAAACGCGTAACGATCGAAGACGCTTTCGAGGCTGACGCCACGTTCACCCTGCTTATGGGCGACAAGGTCGAGCCGAGACGCGAATTTATTGAACGAAACGCCAAGCTTGCCGTAAATATAGACGTATAAGGAGACCTCCGAATGTCAAAGGAATATGATGAATTCGATTATTCCGCCCATGAGGGGCAGAAAATAACGGATATAGATATACAAAAGGAAATAAAAACCTCTTTTATCGAATATGCCATGTCGGTAATAATCGACCGCGCTCTTCCCGACGTAAGGGACGGCTTAAAGCCCGTGCACAGAAGAGTCTTGTATGCGATGTATGACGATAAGCTTTTTTACAACGTAGCTTTCCGTAAATCCGCTACCACGGTCGGTAACGTCATAGGTCATTATCACCCCCACGGCGATTTGGCGGTTTACGACACCATGGTCAGAATGGCGCAGGACTTTTCGCTGCGTTACCCGCTTGTCGAAGGCCACGGTAACTTCGGCAATATCGACGGCGACGGCGCCGCCGCGTACAGGTATACCGAGGCGAGGATGGCTAAAATATCCAACCTTATGCTTCAGGACATAGAAAAGGACACTGTTGATTTTGTGCCCAATTTCGACAACAGGCTCAAGGAGCCCTCCTGCCTGCCCTGCCGTTTCCCTAATCTGCTGGTGAACGGCTCGATCGGCATAGCCGTGGGTATGGCTACCAATATTCCTCCGCATAATATGAACGAGGTTATCGACGCCGTGATATATTGCATGGATCATCCGGACTGCACGATACGCGATCTAATGCAATTTGTCAAGGGACCCGATTTTCCCACGGCGGGAATTATCCACGGGACTTCCGGCATACTCGAGGCATATCTTACGGGCAGAGGAAGAGTAAAGGTAAGGGCGAAGGCCGATTTTGAGGAAAAACACGGAAAAACGTCTATTATAATAACCGAATTGCCCTATCAGGTCAACCGTTCCATGCTTCTCGGCAACATGGCGCAGCTTGTCAAGGACAAAAAGGTCGAGGGCGTTTCCGATATAAGAAACGAATCGGGCAGAAAAGGCATGAGGATCGTTATCGAGCTGAAGCGCGACGCGAACCCCCAGATTGTGCTTAATCTTTTTTATAAATACACTCAGCTCCAGGATACCTGCGCAATGAATATGCTCGCTCTTGTAAACGGCGAGCCCAAGACGCTTAATTTAAAGGAAATGTTGGTATATTATTTATTGCACCAGCGGGATGTAATTATCCGCCGCACCCGTTTTGAGCTTAACAAGGCCGAAAAGGAAGCGCATATTTTCGAAGGCTATAAGATAGCGATAGACAACCTTGACGAGGTTATCAAGATAATAAGGGCTTCGGATTCCGTCTCCGACGCGAAGGCCAACCTGATGAACCGGTTCGGTCTGGACGACCTTCAGGCGCAGGCTATCGTGGAAATGACGCTCGGAAGACTTTCCGGAATGGAAAGGCTCAAGATAGAAGAACGCCTCGCCCAGCTTTACGAACGCATACAGGAACTGAAGAATATTATTGCGGACGAGTCGAAAATTGACGATATAATAAAAACCGACCTTCTCGACGTAAAGGAAAAATTCGGCGACGCAAGGCGTACGGCCATTGAGGAAGCCGAAGACGATATACTTATCGAGGACCTTATCGACCGCGAGGACTGTGTCATTACCGTTACAAATGCCGGTTATGTAAAAAGGCTACCCGTGGAAACCTACTCGGCGCAAAGGCGCGGAGGCAAGGGCATCACCGCCATGTCTACCAAGGAAGAGGATTTCGTCCAGAATGTATACATTTCCCATTCACACGATTGTCTGCTTATGTTTTCCAACAAAGGCAGGATGTACATTAAAAAGTGCTATGAAATTCCGGAAGCGTCGCGTACCGCCAAGGGCACGAATATCGTAAATCTTCTCCAGCTTGACGAGAGCGAGGATATAACCGCCGCCATACCGCTGCGTGAATTTTCGGAAGACGAATACCTGGTTATGATGACGCGTATGGGCATTGTCAAACGAGTGGTGCTCAACGAATATAACACCAGACGCACTACCGGGCTTTACGCCGTAACGCTTGACGAAGACGACGAACTGCTTTATGTAATGAAAACCGACGGAAAATACAATATCCTTGCCGCCACCCGCAACGGAATGTCGATAGCTTTTAATGAAAACGATATCCGTCCGATGGGAAGACACGCCAGAGGAGTCAGAGCAATTAAGCTTGACGAAAACGATTTTGTGGTCGGCGCCATGGCGATACCGCAGGCAAGCGAAGGAGAATCGGTGCTTACCATAACCGCGAACGGTTACGGTAAAAGGACGAAAAGCGAAGACTTCAAGCTCCAAAACAGGGGAGGAAAGGGCATAATATGCCATAGTCTTAATGATAAAACGGGTCTTTTGGTGGGCATTTCACTTGTCGGTGAGGATGACGACGTTATGCTTATAACCGATTCGGGTATCATAATACGCACTGCGGTGAGCGAAATTCCCGTTTACGGCAGAAATACATCAGGCGTTATAATAATGCGTACCTCCGGCGACTCCTTTATTACCGGATTCACCAAGGTCAGCCCCGAAAAAGACGACGACGAATATGCAGGCCCCGCGACGGATGAAATCGGCGTCGATAACCTTTATAACGATACCGACAACGGCACTGACAACGGCACAGACCAATCTTCCCTGTAAAAGAAAGGCATGGTTAAATAAATGGCAGTCACATCACTCGTGTTTGAAAACAATCCCAGCAAAGAGGCGCGTCATGCGGAGCTGTTAAACTCGCTCCGGGAGCATTTTAACAATCCCGACCTTGATATCGAATATACCTCCAAGGGAAAGCCCGTGCTTAAGGGCATAAACAAGTATATAAGCGTTACCACAACCGAAAACGTTATGGTCTGCGCGTTGTCGGACACCCCGATAGGTATAGACGGAGAGCATACAGCGCGTTTTTCCGGCGAATCGAGAACCGACTATATCGGTATTGCCGAAAGGTTCTTTACCGAGGAGGAAGCCGATTTTATCCGCGAAGGCGAGGATACCGGCATAAGGTTCGCTAAAATATGGATAAGGAAAGAAGCTTATTGCAAATATACCGGGAAAGGACTTTCCGACTTTCCCAATTTTTCGGTCACAGACGGAGAACGCTTTTACGGAAAAATAAACGGCATACCCGTCAAGAGGTTTTCGGTAAATTTCCCCGGGAGCAACGAATTTCTTTTTGCCATTGTCGGTGACTATTCGGTATAATAGTCAGCTATTATCAATATATAGTATAATGCTCTCCTCTTTGGCACTAAATATGATAAGCATTATAAAACCGATGAATTTTCTTCTAAAAGTATTTAAAAATGCTTGCAAAAGGTAAATTTTCATGATATAATATCTCGTCATTTTAGGGCGGTCCAATGCGGCTCTGTAAGAACGCCCGTGAACATAAGGAGGAAGCCATGGATTTGATTAAGGCTTTTACGGAAGAGCAGTTAAAAAAGGAAATTCCGCAATTCGGCATAGGCGATACCGTCAAGGTTTATTGCCGCATAGTCGAAGGCACCAGGGTCAGGACTCAGATTTTTGAAGGAACCGTCATTGCGAAAAGAAACGGCGGAATCAGTGAAACCTTCACCGTACGCCGTGTATCCTACGGTGTCGGTACGGAGAAAACCTTCCCCATCCATTCACCCAACGTACAAAAGGTAGAAGTGGTGAGAAGGGGCAGGGTCAGAAGAGCCAAGCTTTATTATCTCCGTAAAAAAGTCGGTAAAGCGGCCAAGGTTAAGGAAGAAAGATAATTGCGATTCAACGCGGATTTCCGCGCGGTAAAGTGCCTGCGTCGACAGGCACTTTTTCCATATAAGCATTAATTCCGTATACGGTTTGTTCGGCATACATTTTATAAAAGCAGGGAAATTCATTTAAACAGATAAAAATGTTAAAACTTACGTATTGCTTATCCTGAAAATAATATTTACAATTGGATAAGACATTATTTATACGGGAGATAAAAGCTTTTGAACGAAGAAAATAAAAACGCAAACAATACAGAAGATGAAATTGAACTTCCCGAAACGCCCGTTGCTCCCGCGGAAAACAAAGCTTCAGAGACACAAACCGCCGCCGCAGTTACGACGACCGCGGTGACGATAAAAGGAGTGTACGAATGGCTCGAAACCTTTTGTCTGGCGTTGTCTTTGATGGTGATTTTGTTCCTTTTTGCATTTAAATATGTCACCGTGGACGGCACTTCCATGCTTGACACCCTCGACGACGGTCAAAAGCTTATAATAACCGATCTGACCTCCTACGAGCAGGGCGATATTGTGGTGATATGCGAACCCGGTCACGAAAAGCCTCTGGTTAAACGCATTATCGCGGTTGAAGGACAAACGGTCGATATCGACTTTGAAACCTGGACGGTGTATGTGGACGGAAAAGCAATCGATGAACCCTATGTAAGGTATATATACGGGGCAGACATGAAATCGGACGGCTTTTCAGGGCACATAGTGGTTGAGGAAGGAACCGTGTTTGTCATGGGAGACAACCGAAACGGCTCAACCGACAGCCGTAAGCTCGGCTGCATAGATAAAAGGAACATTTTAGGCAAGGTTGTTTTTCGGGTGTTTCCGCTTAACGTTTTCGGAAAGGTAAAATAATGGATGAAATAGTCTGGTACCCGGGGCATATGGCGAAAGCCAAACGAAAAATTGCTGAAATATTGCCGCTTATCGACGTGGTAATAGAGCTTATCGACGCGCGGCTGCCCGTTTCGTCCAGAAATCCCGACTTCAAGGAAATATTTAAAAACAAACCCTCTCTTGCCGTTTTAACAAAGACAACGCTTGCCGACAGAAAAGAAACCGAAAGGCATGCCGCGGAAATATCCCTTTCAGGTACACCCTGTCTGCAGCTTGATTGCAAGAAAAGCCCCGACATGAAAAAGGTTACGGCGGAAATAAAAAAGCTTGTCGCCGAAAAGCTTATGAGAAACGAGAAAAAAGGCGTCGTTAAGCCCGTGAGATGCATTGTCGCCGGCATAACCAACGTGGGCAAGTCGACCTTTATAAATACCTATACCAAGACAAAAAAGGCAAAGGCGGAAGACCGTCCGGGTGTCACCCGGCAGAATTTCTGGATATCCTCTCCCTACGGTGTCGAGCTGCTCGACACACCGGGTTTGCTGTGGCATAAATTCGATGACAAAGAAATCGGCATAAAGCTTGCCGCCATAGGCTCGGTGCGCGACGAAATTCTTGATATAAACGCCCTTGCCTGCGATACGATAGGACTGATCAGAAAAAAATATGCGCCTTTTATTGAAACAAGGTATAAAATAAAGACAGAGGAAGAAGATTTAAACATAAATATTCTCGAAAAAATCGGCAAAAGCCGCGGATTTCTTATTTCCGGCGGCGAAATCGATCTTGACCGCGCTTCCGTAATTTTCCTTGACGAGTTCCGCGCGGGTAAAATAGGAAGAATGACACTGGACTGAATGTAAAATGGAAAATATAAAATTAAGGAACTGAAATTCTTCGTTTTACATTTTGCATTCAATAAGGGAAGGAGCTGCGTATTATGTTGAACTGGGACATCGAGAACCTTTGGTATTCCAACGGAGCGAAGGTGATCTGCGGCTGTGACGAGGCGGGGCGCGGACCGCTTGCGGGACCGGTTTTCGCCGCTGCGGTAATACTTCCCAAAGGCTGCGTCATAGAAGGGCTGGACGATTCCAAAAAGCTTTCGCAGTCCAAAAGGGAGGAGCTGTACGACGAAATACGCCGTATCGCGGTAGATTTGGCAATCGCCCATGCCGAGGTTTACGAAATCGAGGCCATTAACATCCTCAACGCCTCCATGCTCGCCATGAGACGCGCAATAGCGGCGATGAGAACGGTTCCCGATCTGGCGTTAATAGACGGCAATATCGTACGCGACTTTCCGTTGAAGGCAGTCCCCGTGATTAAGGGCGACGGAAAATCCCCCTCTATCGCCGCCGCTTCTGTTTTGGCAAAGGTTGAGCGGGACAGGTTCTGCTCGGATATGGATAAATTTTATCCGGGCTACAATTTTGCCAAAAACAAAGGCTACGCCACCAGAGAACACAGGGCGGCGGTGTTGAAGAACGGACCGACTCCCGTACATAGAAAATCGTTTTTGAGAAAGACCTTAGGTGACGCTATTGAACAGCTCGATATTTGGCAGAGCTGGTGAGGAAAACGCCCGCTCTTTTCTGAGGGAGAAGGGCTGGACGATTATCGCCGAAAATTACGGCACATCGGGCGGAGAGCTTGATATAGTGGCGTACAGACGGGGAACGCTTGTGTATGCCGAGGTCAAAGCGCGCTCCGGCAGTAAATTCGGCGCGCCCTGCGATGCCGTGGACGCCGTTAAGCGTCAAAGGTTAAAAAACGCGGCGGAGGGATTTATGCGCGAGCAGATGTCGGGCGGAAGAATTCCCGTATATTCAAGGCTTTTAAGAAGAAAGATATACAGACGCGTAAAAACGCGCCGCTTTGACATAATTGAAGTTTACATGACAAAACAGCTTGTATTGGAGCGTATTAACATTATTGAAAACGCCTTCTGAAAGGATTCACGGCAATGAAATTTGTTTCGACAAGAGATAAAAGCGCAAGGGAATATAATTCTTACGAGGTCATTAAGAACGGAATAGCTCCCGACGGGGGGCTGTTTTTCCCGAAGGAAAACGTATGCTTTTCAAAGGATGACCTTGCTTCGCTTAAGGATAAAAGCTACGCCGAAAGGGCGGCGGCGGTGATTTCCAAATATCTCACCGATTTCGCTCCGGAAGCGCTGCTTTATTCCTGTAAAGCCGCTTATTCCAAGGAAAAGTTCTCAAAAACACCCGCGCCGTTGAAAGAGGCGGGCGGTAAAACATATCTTGAGCTGTATCACGGACCGACATGCGCCTTCAAGGACGTGGCGCTGCAGCTTATGCCGCGGCTGCTTTCGTTATCGATAGAAAAATCCGGCGTCACGGGCGACGCACTTATACTTGTCGCCACCTCCGGCGATACGGGTAAAGCGGCTCTCGAGGGCTTTGCCGACGTCCCGCGTACCAAAATAATGGTGTTTTACCCGGAAGGCGGCGTTTCTGACATACAGAAAAAGCAAATGCTGACGCAAAAGGGCAAAAATGTTAGCGTCTGCGGCGTCAAGGGCAACTTCGACGACTGCCAGACCGGGGTTAAAAATATTTTCGGCAGTGATAATATAACAGCACAGCTTAAAAACACCGGGTATTTCTTTTCCTCCGCCAATTCCATCAATTTCGGCAGGCTTGTCCCACAGGTTGTATATTATATCTCGGCTTGTATCGACATGAAGCTTGACGACGGAAAAAGCTGCGACATAACCGTGCCTACCGGGAATTTCGGCAATATACTCGCCGCTTACATGGCAAAAAAGGCGGGCGCGCCGATAAACAGGCTAATATGCGCTTCCAACAAAAACAAGGTGCTCAACGATTTTTTTACCACGGGCATATATGACAGAAGAAGAGAGTTTTATCTGACATCCTCGCCGTCGATGGATATCCTCGTATCATCCAATCTCGAACGCCTGCTTTGGCTGGTCTGCGGCCCCGTAAAAACCGCACTGTATATGAAAAATCTAAAAGAAAACGGCATTTTTGAGGTTGACGCGGATGTGTTGAAAATCCTGCGCGAGGATTTTTCGGCTTTTTATACAGACGAAAAAAATTGCAATTTGACCATAAGAAAAAACTACGAGGAATTCGGTTATCTTATGGATACCCATACCGCCGTAGGGGCATACGCCGCCGATATGTATAAAAAAGAAACGGCGTCTGAAAACCCCATGATAGTCGTATCGACCGCTTCTCCGTTTAAGTTCTCCCCCGCTGTTTGCAGAGCGCTCGGATTAAGCTGCGGCGAGGGATTTGAAGCCATGGACAGACTGAGCGAATATACACGCCTTGAAATACCCGATTCTCTGAGAGGCTTAAGGACCGAAAAAGACCGCTTTTACAAAACGGTAAACCCGGAATCCATGTATGCCGAGGCGTTGGAGTTTGCGATTTCCGCAAAATAAAGGTTTTATATTGAAAAGTTGCTTTCCGCCGATAAACGTGGCATAAACAAAAAGGCGGATTAACCGCCTTTTGTTTATCCTATATCTCTCGGTCTGTAGGTTGCACAGACGGTGTCGGCACAGCATGTAGCCGAGGAGGGACCGACCGCTATTTTATTCGCCGTGCAATGTCCGTTGTTGTCGTTGTAGCTGCAGTTTCTGACACTGCAGGCTATGCCCTTGTTTACTTTGGTTTTTTCTTTGTCTTCCATTTTTGTTATCACACCTTTCCGTAAAACCGCAAAAGTCAAAGCTTCCGTTTGAATATCGGTTTTTGGACATATCGTCTTCCGGGAATTATTTTGCGGCATTTTATCGGAATTATTCCAAAAAACAAGGGTTAATATAAAGCGCTTTAAAAACAAAGCAGTAAGGGAGACCAAAATGGTTTATACCATGGCCGATTTACATCTTTCCCATTCTTCCGGCAAGCCGATGGATGTTTTCGGCGGAAAATGGGAAAACCATACGCAAAAAATTTACGAAAACTGGCAGAAGACCGTAACGCCCGAAGACACCGTTATTATCCCCGGCGATATTTCCTGGGGTATGGATTTCGGCACGTCCGCGGAGGATCTGAAATTCGTCGATTCCTTAAACGGTACAAAAATTATCGGCAAGGGCAATCACGACTACTGGTGGCAGACCATGAGGAAGCTGAATGCTTTTTTAGATGAAATAGGCGCGACCACAATAAAATTTCTGTTCAACAACGCCTATGCTGTGGAAAACTATATAATATGCGGTACCCGCGGCTGGTTCACCGACGCAAAATATACGCCGGAGGACGAAAAAATCGTGCTGCGCGAGGCGGGAAGGCTGGAGCTTTCTCTTACGGAAGCGATAAAGCTGAAACAAATTCACCCGGATTGCGAAATCGTCGCGTTCCTTCATTATCCGCCCGCTTATAACGGTGTTGTATGTAAACCGATAACCGAGGTTCTAAACAAATACGGGATTAACCGTTGCTTTTACGGACATATCCACGGCGCCCCGCCCGAAAATCAGGAACCTTACGCCGGTAATACGCGGCTCTATTGCATTTCGGCGGATTTTATAAATTTCAAAC
>JAQVQF010000060.1 GCA_028701715.1 Eubacteriales bacterium
ATTCGAGCGCGTATGATATGACTTCCGCCTTGGCGGTTCTTGTTTCGTTCATGTTGGAGCCCGCCACAAAATCGAAATAGTGCGAAAGCCCGAATTTATCGGTTATTCGCCTTGCGAAAAGCTGGGGCTTGGATGTCGCCACCAAAAGGGTTATTCTTCTTTTTCTGAGCTTTTCCAGCTGTTCGGGTATGCCCTCGTATACGCGGTTTTCGAATATCCCCTTTGCGGCGAAATATTCGCGGTAAACATTTATAGCCTCCGTCACTTTTTCCGCGGGAACACCGAAAAAGCGAAAGGTTTCGTCAAGCGGAGGTCCGACACGCGAAAAAATAACTTCCTTTAGCGGGATTGCGAGATTAAATTTATCCAACGCGTAAATCATGGAATTTATAATACCTTCGGCGGAATCCGTAAGTGTTCCGTCAAGGTCGAAAAGTATATATTTATATGGCATTATTTGCTCCGATACAGTAATGAACAAAATTCCGGGGAAAACCCGGAATTTATATTTAGGCAAAATTTAAGCCGACGTTGCCGTTGCCGTTGCCGTCTCTTTTGCGTCCTCTTCCTTTTCCAGCACCGTATAGGCAATTTTACCCACAAGGGTCTTGGGCAGTTCGGTACGGAATTCGATATCATAGGGCAGGGCGTATTTCGCTATATATTTTTTACAGTAGCTTAAAATACTCGCTTTCAATTCGTCGGAGGGCGTATGACCGCTCTTCAGAACGACGAATACCTTCACCTTCTGCATCTTGTATGGGTCCTTGACGCCTATCGCGCAGGACATCTGAACCGCCTCGTGCGCGTCGACTATATTTTCAATCTGCGAAGGATATACATTATAGCCGCTGGTGATTATCATACGCTTGATGCGCTGCTTGAAGTATATAAAGCCTTCTTTGTCCATAAGACCGAGGTCGCCGGTATGAAGCCAGACGCGCCCGTCGTTATGCACGCGCAGGGTGTTGGCGTTTTCTTCCGGCTTGTTGAGATAACCCAGCATAACCGAAGGACCGGAAAGACATATTTCGCCTTCGATGTCGTAATCGAGCTCATCCGTGGTGCCGGGTATACAGATTTTATAATATGTGTCGGGATACGGGAAGCCGATTGAGCCTTCGCGGTACATATGATAGGGTGTCAGGCAGGAAGCCGTGACGCATTCGGTGGTACCGTAGCCTTCGCGTATATGCACGGGCGAGCCGTGGTCGTCCAGGAATTTGTCAAACTTCTTTTTAAGCTCGACGGAAAGCGAATCCCCGCCCGAAAAGACACCCCTTAAAAAGTCCAGCTTAACGTTTTCAAGCCCTTCGCTTCTGGTGATGGCTTCGAAAAGCGTGGGAACACCGGCTATAAAATTGGGCTTTGTCTTTTTTATGAGATTGGCATATTCCTTGACGGAAAAGCGCGGGACAAGTATCGAAATTCCGCCCCCCATAAGCATGGTATGAACGCATACGCCCAGTCCGAAGCCGTGGAACATCGGCATCGCCGCAAGCATGGACATTCCGGGAACGGCATATGACGACATGGCTTCGGTCTGAAGACCGAGAGCGTTGAAATTCAGGTTGGAAAGCAGAATACCCTTGGTAACGCCGGTGGTGCCGCCGGAAAACAATATAACCGCGGCGTCGTTGCCTTTCGTCGAAACGGCATATCCGCCGTTAACGCGCTTGGCGCCCGACAGGAAATCCTTCCAATCCATAATATTTTCCCTTGCGGGAACCTTTTCTATTTTTCTTCCGGCGGTAAGCTTATAGCCCGCTTTTTTAATCATCCCCAGCTCGCTGCCCGCGGAGGTGATTATCAGCTTTTTAAGGCCGTACTGCTTTAACACCTCGTCAAACTTACCGTAAAATTGGTCGAGAGTCACGGCGTATTTACTTTCCGTTTCTTTAAGATAAAATACTATTTCACCCACCGCCGAGAGAGGATGCACCATCGACGCCAGCGCGCCTATGCGATTGAGCGCGTAAAGACAGTAAACCGTTTGAGGAACGTTAGGCAGACACACGGTTACCTTGTCGCCCTTGCGAATACCGAGAGCGCAGAACGCTTTTGCGGTTTCCTCGATCATTTCCTTCAGCTTGGCATAGGATATTGTTCTGCCCATATATGTAAGGGCTGTATATTCCGGATATTTTTCGGCCGCTTGGTATACCGCGTCACACATGGAATGGTCCGGATAATTTAATTCAAACGGAATTTTACCGTAATTTTTTATCCAGGGTGCTTTCAATGCCATAAAATAACCTCTTTTCAATGATGTATGCTTAAATCGATATCGAATTTTTCCGTGGCGGGAGCGTCGACGGCTTCCGGATGCTCGAAGAAATACCTAAGCACTTTAAGGCTTTTCGCAAAATAAACGCCGTCCGCGATCCTTTCGTCTATTGTAAGACCGAGTTCAATGGATTCTTTCATTTCATAAGTGCCGTCGTCGTTGAAGAACGGACGTTTTTGTATTGAGTTTATGACGCAGAAGAACGAATTTGTACCCCAGTTGGCAAGATGATGATAGCTGGCATGCATATTGATGCTTCCCAAATTTGTTATAAACACCGTTACATAAAACGGATCGTCCTCGGCGACCGACCGCGGCATTTTACCGTGATAATCGAGGCTGTTCATAATACGCATAAGGAATCTCATAATCGGTCTGGGTATTTTTGCCAAAAAGCCTATTTTATCCATTGTGCCCGACTTTTCCTCGGTCTTGCGTACTTTTGTCACAATTTTCTTGATTTTGGAGTTGAATTGCTCAAGGGGCGATATTTCGCTTTCGGGATCATATTTCATTATTACCAGTGTTTCGGCGGCCTCGTCCGCGAATTTCTTTTTAACGACAAAGGAAAATGAAATATCGTTTCTTTGATAAAGCCTGTGGCCCGCGTAAAATCTGTTCAAGCAGGGACGCATTTGTATTGTTTTTGCCGTTGCTGCACATATAAAATGAAAAATAGTATATTTAAAATCAACGTCCGCGACATTTTTGGCGTCCAAATATTCCTTAACCTTGGTTATATCCAGCTTTTCGTTAAGAACGGCCTCGTTATCCGCGCGTTTGGGCAGGATATACGGCATCAGAGCGTGCATGCCGTCGGTTTCCGCGACAAGCGCGGCATCTCTTCTGTCCCCTCTTTTACGCTTCGGCTTGACGGGCTTCGCGGGCTTCGCGGGCTTCGCGGGCTTCGTCATATCGGAAATCGGCTGCGTTTCCGGTTTGTTTTTTTTGCTGACGGTCATTCTTCCACCTGTGTTTTTATTTATTAAGATTTTCTTAATTTTATACCGTTACAGACAAAAGAATAGCACGAATCGGCTTGAAAGTCAATGTTTTTTTCACATTTTGTTAATTATCAACCAGCGTTAATAATTTACATGAGATGCGAATTCCGCGCCGAACAGCCGTCGTTGACCAAGGGTTTGTTTGGATAAACGGGAAATAAATTATGCGAAGGCGGATACCTCCGCCCGTTGTATCGGAATCGGATTTCAGATATTTTTATCCTTCGATTTAAAGAGCGCAGCCCAAACCACGGCGAACACCATCGCGGCGGTGACACCCGACGAGGTTGAGGTTAGCCCTCCCATCAAAACACCGAGCAGGCCGTGCTTGTCCACCGCTTCCCTGACTCCCATCGCAAGCGTATACCCAAACCCCGTCAAAGGCACCGTGGCGCCAGCCGAGGCAAAATCCTTTATATAGCCGTAAAGGCCGACTCCCGTCAGCACCACGCCCGAGCACACATACAGCACCAGAATGTTCGCCGGAGTAATCTTGGTTTTATCTATCAGAAGCTGAGCTATAAGGCAGAAAGCTCCGCCGATTAAAAATACATATAAATATATCATTTAACAATCCTACTCTTTCATATTATAAATATAAGCTTTACATAAATATAAATGTTCACACATTTATACTCTCTCCAAAGCCACAAGGTGCGCCACCGAGGGTATCGGCTGCTTCTGGAGCACCGTTTTTGGGGAAAGCAACGCGCCCGTACCGATAAGGAGCATTTTTTTTATTTCTCTTTTTTTAAGCTTTTTCGTAAAAAGCGTCGCCAGCACGCAGGCGGAGCAGCCGCAGCCCGAACCGCCGGAATTTACGTCTTGATTGTTATAATCATATATAAGCATACCGCAGTCGGTATATTTGCCGCACAAATCAAGACCGCATTTGACAAACAGCTCGGAAGCAAGCTCGTATCCTTCTTTTCCGAGATCTCCCGTGGCGATAACATCATAATCGCCGGGATATTCCTTGCTTTCGTCAAAAAAGCGCAGGATGGTGTCGACCGCCGCCGTGGTCATTGCGGCGCCCATATTGTTCGCGTCGGTTATGCCGTCCTCCTTTACCCTGCCGGGTAATGCTTTGGTGATTTGAATTTCCGCGGGAGCATTGCGAAGCAGAAACGCGCCCGTGCCCGTCACGGTGGTCTGGGACATGGGAGGACGCTGGTTTCCGTATTCGAGCGGAAAACGAAACTGCCGCTCGGAGGAGCAGAAATGAGACGAAGCCAGCGCAATCGCGTTGGAAAAGCTGCCCGAATCCACAAACAGACTGCCTATCATCAAGGCCTCCGCCGCGGTGGAGCAGGCTCCGTACAGCCCCAGATAGGGGGACGGTACGGTCATGGCGGCAAAGCCGGTAGCCGTGCATTGATTTAAAAGATCGCCGCCGAGTATCAGCTCCACCTCCTTATCGCTCATTTTAGCCTTGGAAAGCAATATATTCAAGGCGCGTCTGACCATTTCGCTTTCGGCCTGCTCCCAGCTGTCCTTGGCAAAATACGAATCCGCCTCCGTGCTGTCAAACATCGTGCCGAGAGGGCCTTCGCTTTCGAGTTTACCCGCGACAGACGCCGCGCAGCTTAAATATACATTTTTATAGGTGATTATCGCCATTATATATTTACCCCGCTATACATAAAGATATATAGTATATGATACCGTAAACAACCGCCACCAAATTGCCGTATACCACCACGGGACCCGCTATTTTAAACATTTCGGCGCCGACTCCCATAATAAAGCCCTCGCTTTTTGCGTCTATCGCAGGGGAGGTAACCGCGTTCGAAAAGCCGGTTATGGGCACCAAAAGCCCGGCTCCGCATATTTTGGCGGCTTTATCGAAGCAGCCTATACCCGTAAACAGTCCCGCCAAAAACACCAGCGTTACAGATGCAAGCGTGGCGGATGACTTTTCCGCCATTCCCGCCATTTTATATAAATCGGCCAACCCCTGTCCCGCAAGGCAAACCAGACCGCCCGATATAAAAGCGAGTATGCTGTTTTTAAGCGACGGGCTTCTTTTTTCTCTGCCGGTCGCATATTTTACAAATGCGTTTTTGTCCATTTTTATAACCTGTCTTTCCGCCGAACCGTTGATTTTTGCGTTCTGTTTGTAGGACAGTCCTACCAGCAGAACGGTTCTGTTTGCAGAACGGTTCTGTTTGCAGAACGGTTCTGCTTGCAGAACGGTTCGACTTGTCGAAATTGCGGTTTTCCAAGCCGCAAAGACAAAAAATTTATTGATTTTGTTGATTTGCTGATTTGTATATTTTTTGATTTATTTATCGGTTGATTGGTCGATTGAAGAATTTACCCTTCAATTATTAACGCTCATTAATAAAAGCGGATATTTTTTTGCCAATCGTTCATATTATTTTTGCAAAATGTAAAAAATATACTAAAACTCTTGACATATTATTTTTAGCAATTATAATTTAGCTGTTATTATATGTTTTCAAATCCAATGCAAAGGTATGATTGTTTTATGTCGTTAATTAAAACTAAGTATCCGCGGTATCTCAATTTACGCCAGATGATATATGACGCCGCCGAAAAATTCGAAGACAAGGCTTATCTGAAATATATTAAAGGCGACAAATCGGTAGGTGAAATCACCTTCAGACGTTTTTCCGAACTGATGGAAAACCTCGGCACGTATTTTGCCGTGCCCGAAAATTCCTGCGGAAGAATAGCGATACTTGCAGAAAACCGTTATGAATGGCTTGTCGTCTATACCGCCGCTCTCGCCGCAGGCAAAGTGGTCATCCCGCTCGATAAAGAGCTGGATTTCGCACAGGCTGAAAAATTTATCGAGCTTGCGGAAGCGGACACCATCGTTTATTCCGCCGATTTTGCCGAAAAAGTCGTAAAAATGGCCGAAGCCGGTATACATTCTAAAAATATCAGGCATTATATAAATTTGGACAGTCTTGATTCCGTTACCGACAAAAGATATACAACATACAAAAGATGTATCACTTTCGGTGAGGAAAAGCTCGCTTCCGGCTCTTTTTCCTTTAAAAAGCTGCGTTCCAATTCCTCGCGAGTATGCGCCATCATCTTTACCTCAGGCACAACCGGCACCAGCAAGGGCGTTATGCTTACGGAAGACAACATTATGTCCTGTATTCATGCCTCCGCCAATATGGTAAATATCAGCGAAAACGACGTCCTGCTTTCCGTTTTACCATATCATCATACCTATGAAACCTGCTGCGGTCTTCTGACTCCGATATGTATCGGCATCACCGTATGCATAAACAACAACCTTAAATATTTTACTAAAAACGTTCAGCTTTTCCGTCCCACCGCCATTGTGCTTGTCCCTTTGTTTGTCGCGACCATGGCGAAAAAAATCGAAAGCGAAATTAAAAAAACCAACAAAGAAACGATTGTTAAAGGCGGCGTATTCATAACCAAGAATATAAACCGCATAGGTATAGATGTAAAACGCTATGTTTTCGCAAGCATACACAAATTCCTGGGCGGAAGGCTAAAAACCATCGTATGCGGCGGCGCCGCGCTCGACCCGCAGTATATAAAACGTTTTGAGGAATTCGGTATTTATATCTCCCAGGGCTACGGTATAACCGAATGCTCTCCTCTCGTTTCCGTTGTTCCCTGGAAAAAGGTTAAATATGCTTCCGTGGGAATTCCCATTCCCGGAAGTACCGTTAAAATAATGGCGGAAGACGAAAAAGGCAATGAATATGACCTCCCGACGGGCGAAACGGGTGAAATCTGCATAAAAGGCCCGCAGGTTATGGCAGGCTATTATAAAAATCCCGAAGCTACTGCCGAAGCGTTCAACAAGGAAGGCTTTTTCAAGTCCGGCGATTACGGATATATGGACGAGGACGGTTATTTATTTATAACCGGAAGAAAAAAGAACATAATAATATTCGACAACGGCAAGAATGTTTATCCCGAAGAAATCGAAGAATATCTCTACAGGCTTGACATTGTAAAGGAATGTGTGGTAGTCGCCAGGGAAATCGAAGGCGTAAGCATGATAACCGCGGTTATATTCCCGGACTACGAATTGTTCAAGGACAAGAGCGAAGAGCAAATCAAGGAAGCCTTTAAGACAGAGGTCGCAAAAATCAACCGCTCCCTGCCCTCCTTTAAGCAGGTTCATCATGTGGAAATAAAAAAGACCGAATTCGAAAAAACCTCTTCCAAAAAAATTATCAGATACAAGGTATAGCAAAACAAACCCGAAAGCTTACCGTCGCTTTGATTCTTCCATGCAGCGCGGAACGAGCCGTATTGTCCGGCATATAATTTCTCATAAACGTTAAAGTCATACCATATGTTTTAAATATTATATATTAATTTACACAGCAATTGAGGTAATGGAATCATGTACGAAAAACTTAAAGAAATACTGACAGACGAAATGAGCATCAATCCCGCAGATATCAGCATGGACGCCGAATTTATCGGCGACCTCGGCTTTAATTCACTTGAGCTTGCCGATCTTGTAGTCATATGCGAGGAAAAATTCGGGGTCGAATTTGACGATGAGGTACTCCCCACTATGCTCACTGTGCGCGATGTGGTAAATTATCTTGAGCTGAACGCCGAATAACCGTCCGATCGAACGTAAAACGCAGAATGCAGAATAGCTGTATTTATTTACAAAACCGCTTAAAGGGGTACTTGTGCTAACACAGGTACCCCTAAAGTTTTTTTCATAAATTTTTTCTTATTTTTAATTTTATGTATTGACATTTTAAGACTATTGTGGTAGTGTAGACTATAGATATAGTTTAACTATCCTACACGGTTAGACATACATATTTTTAAGGGGGTGTGAGCCCATGTAATCCTATATATCTTTTAATAATAGTTTGTTACATGGGTATTATATGATACAAAAATTATTCGACAGCGAAATTAAAGTAATGGAAATGATATGGTCAAGCGAGCCTGTCAGCGCAAAGGATATAAGCTTGCTGGCGACTGATAAAATCGGTTGGAATAAGAATACAACCTATACAATAATTAAAAAACTAGAAAAAAAAGGATTTATAAAACGTACCGAACCGGGATTTATCTGTTCTTCCCTTGTTTCAATAAATGAGGTGCGTAAGGAAGCAACAAACGGTCTTTTAAATAAATTGTTCGGAGGTTCGAAAAAAGCGCTTTTTTCCGCAATGCTTGAGGACGAGTCCATAACAGAGGAAGTATTAAAGGAATTACGCAACCTGATAGAAAAGAGGTGATCCGGTTTGCCCGGAGAATTATTTTACTGGGTTTTCAACATGAGTATCACAGCAATACTCACGGGTATAATCGTTCTTCTGATACGGCGCATAAAAAAGATACCTCGACGTGTGATATCATTTTTGTGGCTGATACCGTTATTCAGGATGTGGTTACCTTTCGGAATCGGAAGTAAATTCGCTCTTATGACATTAATTTCAAAAATTACGACAAAAACGGTTATTATCGGCGACTTAACACATACGGTGGATTTTTCAATGACAAACCATGTAATGGCGGCAAACAGCTATTTCCCGATAATATATAAAACCAATATTCTCAACAAGGTCTTTGGTATCGGTGCGGTTATATGGCTTATAATCGGATTTTCGCTTATTATTTCGTTTTATATAATCTATATTATTTCATTACATGAGCTTAAAAGCTCTAAGCTATTTAAAGATAATGTTTATTATTCGGAAAAATTGATATCGCCCGCTGTTTACGGGATTTTCCGCCCGCGTATAATTCTGCCGGATTCGTACCGCGAACAAGACCTAACATTCGTATTGCTTCATGAAAAAATGCATATAAAACGCGGTGACAACATATGGCGAATTCTTGCTTTTATTACCGCTGCCGTTCACTGGTTTAACCCGTTGTCCTGGATATTTTTAAAGTGCTTTCTTGCAGACTTGGAGCTTTCTTGCGATGAAAAAGTTTTAGCTGTATGTAACGAGAATGGGAAAAGTGCGTATGCACGCGCAATATTAAATTGTGCGGAAAGCAGAAACGCATTTATATCCGCTTTTGGCGGCGCAAAAATCAGAATACGTATCGAGAATATTATATCATACAGAAAAATATCGGTTTTTTCTGCTATATGTTTTTCTTTATTTGTGATTGCGATTGCTTATATGCTTCTTACAAATGCGATATAAAGGAGATTATTATGAAAAACAAAACCTTTGGTATTTATTATCTATTATCTGTTGTAAGTGTTCTGCTTGCTTCTTTTTACCCGTTGTATATGGGAATCCGAGTCATAACGGATATGTTGCAAAACGGTACAGTGCTTGCCGGGGATTATCCGAAGTATATTATTCCATACACCCCAATAAGCATCGCTCTGATTTTAGGCGTTATACTTATGCCGCTTGCGTTCCGTTTTATAAAGCGTTTTGCTGTCGCTGCCGTTTCGGTTATTTCGTTAGGTGCGTTTTTTCTTTCGGAATTGCTATTGGAAAGCAAAGTAATAGTAACCTCGACGGTGACAACAACATTGGAAAGCTGGCAGATGTTTATGTGTTATGTTCCGCCGGAAGGTTATGGAACACGCACATGGACGACGGTGGATGTATTGCTGGGCGAATATAACCCAACGTTTAAAATTCATTTTTACCTTATCTCGGTGGTGATTATATTAACTGTTTTAAATTGTGTTTTAGGCTTCGGTAAAATGATAAAAACGCACGATAAGCGTCGTTTAAAATCACTTATTATACAAGCGATTTCAAGCTTTATTTTTATCGCCCTTTGTATATTTGCTTGTTTTACAGCGTTTTACCGTAACGGAGAATTAACCGTATCCGCTCTTTCTGCAGTTTTGATGTGTTTATTTTTTGTAATATTCGGATTAACAAGCGGAGTATATATCGGCTCGTTCCTGCTTGGTAAAAGAAAACTGTTCTCTGTTCTGATACCTGCGGTTGTATCATCTGTAATTACGCTTGCGATGTATTTAGGGGAAATGATTCTCTTAAGCGGGCATTTATATAGATTCGGTAAAGGATTCTTTTTCGAAAAGCTCGGACATATCGTTCTGGCGCCTGTTGATATATGTGTTATTTTAATTTCCGGGTGTATCTGCGCTATGATTATGATAGCTTTACGGAAAAACAACACGCTTCCCGTGAACAATGATAACGCTAAAATTGAATGTGAAGGTTAATTTCACAGAATGATAATAAAGCCCGCCATGGTATTAGACGCTTCACAGCGCTAACTCAATTGGCGGCTTTGTTTTTTATGCCGAATTATATTTACTCCGGACGAATATAATTATCCGGGGTATTTTATATATTAAGGTAACCTCTAAAAAACTGATTTCCAGACAGGTATAATACAATTCAAGCGTCTTTTTTGAAAAAGCGCGGTGAGAACCGCTGATATCGAGCGAAAATCATTTGTTTTAAGGCATATCGCCT
>JAQVQF010000239.1 GCA_028701715.1 Eubacteriales bacterium
TCCGATCTACCGGGAAAACCGGACAAAAAGCATAAACTTTTTGATTTTAAATTTAAAATACGAATACGAACGAATTTTCATTTTCGGGATTATATTTTGACATTGAAAACAATATAATTAACAGAACGCTTGAAAGCTCACCGGACGAAAGCTCGCTTGATATTCTTTCGTCAGACGGGCTGTCCGATGAAGGAGCGTCCGACAATGTGTCTTCGGGAATATCCTATTACCTGAATATATATGACAAGCAGGGCGGCAATCTGTTGTTTTCCGCTTGTGTTTACAATAACTATATATATATAAACAGGACGTCTTTCGAATATCCGGATGGCGAATATATCGATTGAACCGGCGGACAACCGTATCGAGTTATAAAAGCACACATAAACAGAAAGGCAGGTGCATACCCATGCTTCCCGGTATTTCACACGCGGTTTATACGGCAAGGGCGTTTGTATGAGTATGAATATTTTCCAAAGGATGATGTATGTCGTATTGTCCATAACAGTGGCCTGCGCGGTGAGCGTCGCCAACTATATTTATCTGCCGGCGGACAAGCGTATACCTTCCGACAGCTATACGACGGATTTTTTGGAAAGGTATTATGACACGAACGACAGAATATTAAAATCCCTTTTTCCTTATGAGGAGCCTAACTACACCCTTGAGGTGCCCGCCAATATGTCGTACACCACCGCCGATTTCCAGCAGTTTTCGGGTACATACCTTACAGAGCGCGAGCCCTTGAAGGCGACGGATTATTTCCCCTCTATCTGCTTCTGCGGCGATTCGATAACCTATCATATGGGACTTGCCGGCCGTCCGTTGCAAAATTACGATGTGCTGGCTTACGGAGGGCTTTCCGTTTATGATTACGCGACCTATACGACAAATCCCGTTTACAACAAATCCACTCAGATAAAAACAAGCATACAGTGGTTAAAGGAGCTGCAGCCCGACATCATATACATAATGCTCGGCACAAACGGAATAGCGCTGAACTCGTTGTCGAACGACACTCATATCGCTTTATATAACACGCTGCTCGACAAAATAGTCGCCGCTTCTCCTTCTTCGATAATCGTAATCTGCTCTTCCCCGCCCTGGGGCACCGACGCATACAATTTATATACAAACCAGGAAGTATCGGTTATTAACCAAAAAATAAATCATTTTAATATGTATCTGCTTGAAATGGCGAAAGCGAGAGGCTTTTATTATTTAAATGTCGCCGAAGCCTTGATGGATTCGTCGGGCTATCTCGAACAGCGCTATTCCGTGGGCGACGGTATCCACTGGTCGGATCTCGCAAGGTCGGTATATGTCGATTATGTACTGAAGCACGCCATACCCGGCTATTGAACCGAAAAGCTTGCATTTGCCGAAGGAAGGTTTAAATAATGGATAATTCATACACAAAGATAGTTAAAAGCAAATCGCTCACACCGTTTTTTACTCTTTTCAGCCTCGCGCTCTCCGCGCTTTCCGCATACTGTCTGATACTGCCGTTTATAAAAGATATCAGGGTTCCGCTCAATTACGCCTTTATGGCAGCGGGCGGGATCGGCTTTTTGTATTTTACCTTCACGACCTTTAACTGCGCGTATCAGCTCTTCAAGCCTAAAAACGCCGTGCTGGTATCGGACGAAGGCTTTCTCGACTTAACCAACGGCGGAAACGGCGCCGGCTTTATTCATTGGAGCAATGTTCGCTCCGTCGAAATGTGCGGCAGTGAAAAAAAGCCCTATATAGGTATCGGCCTTGCCGACGCCAACGAGGTGATAAAGATTGCCGGACACGCTCTCGAAAAGCAAATCACCGAGCTTTCCGAGGCGGAAAAGCCGGAGCTTATGCTGCGTCCGTTTGAAATCGACTGCACCCTCAAGCAGGCTTATCAAATTTTGACCGGACACAGGAACGCATATCTGCGTACCGTTGACCACGGGGACACCAACGTGCTGTTCGGCGACAGCTTTTCCGCCGCGCCGAAAAGAACTCATCCGGTACAAAGCGCCGAAAACGATACGGAACCGCCGATTCCCGAAATATCCGCCGAAACGGAAGAAAAAGCCGAAAAAGACCGCGAGCAGTCCGATACAAACGCCAAAACAATTGATGAGCTGCTGGCGGAGCTTGCCGAAAGCATAGGAAAAAGCCGTCAAAAAATTGACGGCGGTCAAAAGCCCGACGGAAGCGATATCGGTACGGAGCTTGAACAGTTTTTAAAGAAGCTGCGTAACAAAGAAAACAAAGACGGTAAATGATGATATGAAACGAATTATTACGGCGATATCTGTATTTTTAATGGTTTTTGCGGTTTCCTGCGCATCCCTGCTGCCGGTCATAAACGAAAGCGGCGATAATTCATCGGCAGCGGACGCGAGTTCGGTCGAATCCTCGACAAACGACGATAAATCAGACGAATCCTCGTCGGAAGTCACCATACCCGGTTCTTCCGAAGAAACGAGCGCCGAATCGAACGACATATCGCAAAACGAATCGTCCGCGGAGCAGACGGAGGAATCCTCTGAGGAAGTATCCGAGGTTTCCGAAGAGGAGAGCATTACCGGCAGCCTTTTCAGGCAGTATTATGAGGCCATTAAAAGCGGCACATATATGTTAAAAAC
>JAQVQF010000240.1 GCA_028701715.1 Eubacteriales bacterium
CCAAGAACAAGTTCGGCGGCCTGGTGCAAACCGAAGACATCATGCAGCTATCTCTTTTCGCGCACAGGGAGAGCCGGGTATGGCAGTGAAGGTCGTATAGTTCCATTAAATTACCCCCTTTGTTATGATATCGGGCTGTATTATAACCTATTATATGCCTTTATTCAAGATGTATCTTGACTTTTTTTTACATTAAGGCTACAATATATTGTGTATGAGATACATTGAAAGGATGGCGCGTTGTGGCAGGTATACACGATAAGCACCGGCAAAGGCTTAAAGAACGCTATTTACAGGGAGGTCTGGATTTGCTGGAGCCTCACGTAACGCTTGAACTGCTGCTCGGGTATTCCATACCGAGGAAGGATACCAACCCCTGCGCCCATGCGCTTATAAAAAAATTCGGCACTCTGCGCGGTGTGCTGGACGCGGGAACGGAAGAGCTTGTTTCCGTGAAGGGGATAACCGAGCATTCGGCCGTTTTAATCAGACTGTGCGGAGACCTTTCCCGTCGGTACGCGCTTGAGGAACCGAAATATAACGTGTATTTCCGCACGGTTAAAGACGCGGCGGAGTTTATAATTCCCGTGTTCCGTGACCAGGAGGTCGAAGCGGTCTGGCTGTTTTGCCTTTCCGGGAACATGAGGCTGAAAGCGTACAGAAAAATATACGAAGGCGACGTTAACACGGCAAGGTTCCGTATAAAGGATATAACCGAAACCGCTTTCCGAACCGATTCACCCAAGGTGGTGATCGCTCACAATCATCCGGGAGGCAGCCCGATACCATCCGGCACCGACCTTGACACAACATGGAGGATAAGGGACTCCCTTGCGTCCAACTCGATAGAGCTTATCGAGCATTTCATTGTCGGAGGCGAAAACTATACGCCGGTAATACTTTGTACGGAAGGCGGCTCCGCCGGAAAATTTCACTCCGCGACATGAAGAAGGGCAGGGCTTAAAGCATGAAACGTATGGCGGAATTTCAAAAAGTTTCCGAAAACATAAGCGGCGTAAGGCATGAGGACGTCATTTTACCGACACGAGCCACATCCGGCTCGGCGGGTTATGATTTCCGCGCGCCGTTCGAATTTACACTCTCTCCCGGCGATAGTATAACCATACCCACGGGTATCAGGGCAAAAACGGAGGAAGGCTGGGTGCTTATGCTGTTCCCGCGTTCGGGACTGGGCTTCAAATACCGTCTGACGCTCGACAATACGGTGGGAGTTATAGACAGCGATTATTATAATTCGGAAAACGAAGGACATATTATGGTTAAGCTTACAAACCTCGGCGGCAGAATTCTTTCCGTGGCAAAGGGAGGAGCGTTCTGTCAGGGAGTTTTTCTTCCGTACGGCATAACCTACGACGATGTATCCGAAGAACGGCGCGACGGCGGCTTCGGCTCAACGGACGTATAGACATATAGGCATATAGAAGTATAAACGTATAAATATTTATATTTTTAAAATAAAGAATCATAAAACGGAGGTAATCAAATGAGATGTCCAGCCTGCTCCTGTGAGGACAGCAAAGTCATAGATTCGCGTCGGTCATCGGACGGTTCCACCATCAGGCGCCGCAGGGAATGCCTCGGCTGCCGTAAAAGATTTACCACCTATGAAATAATCGAAACGGCTCCGCTTGTTGTGGTAAAAAAGGACAAATCCAGGGAACCCTTTGACCGCAATAAAATCCTTTCTTCGGTTATCCGGGCTTGTGACAAGCGTCAGGTTACACGCGCCGAAATGGAAGGGTTGGTTTCGGAAATTGAAGCAAGACTTCAGAATTCGCTTCGCGGCGAGGTACCCTCCTCCGAAATAGGAGAATTGGTTATGGATAAGCTCAAGGCCATCGACGAAGTGGCTTATGTGCGTTTCGCTTCGGTTTACCGCCAGTTTAAGGATATAAACGCCTTTATGGACGAGCTGAAAAAGCTGCTCGGCGAAAGATAATAAAGCCGTTTTTTACGATTTTATGAGGTTGTATTGCCATGAAACAAAATTTCGACGTTAAAAATATGACCTGCGCCGCCTGCTCCGCTTCCGTGACGCGGGCTGTCGAGCTGCTCAAGGGAGTCGCCAAGGCGGAAGTGCGCCTTATAACCGGCGATATGACGGTCGAATATGACGAGGAGCGCGTAAGCGAGAACGACATAATCAAAGCCGTGACAAAGGCGGGATATTCCGCCGCCGTGCAGGAAAACGATCGTTCCAGAAGAGAAAGAGAACGCAGGCAAGCCATTAATGAAAAGCTGAAGTCGTTGACACGCAGGTTTGTTGTTTCCGCGGCTTTACTCGTGCCGCTGCTTTATGTTGCCATGGGCGGAATGACAGGCCTTCCCGTTTTTTGGTGGTTGGAACATCACCATCCCGCAAACGCGGCAATTCAGGCTGCGCTGTCGGTCGCGATATGTATTATCAACTATAATTACTTTACAAACGGGTTCAAGCTGCTTTTCAGGCTTCACCCGAACATGGATTCGCTGGTGGCGTTAGGCTGTACCGCTTCGCTTGTATATTCGGCAGCCGCGGTGTTTTCAGATCATGAAAGCATGCTGTATTTTGAATCGGCGGCAACAATTCTTACTCTTGTAACATTGGGCAAGCTGCTCGA
>JAQVQF010000061.1 GCA_028701715.1 Eubacteriales bacterium
ATGCGCATTAATCACGGCGGCGACGGGGAAAAGCCCCCGTTATTTCGGCAAACCGTATTATGAAACCGCGCAATATCTCGTTTCCCATGCGGGTGTTGATTTCGCTTCTGCCGCGGTGGTGGGCGACCGACTCTATACGGATATCGCCCTTGGGAAGAACCACGGGATAACCTCGGTGCTTGTATTGACGGGAGAGACCAAGCGCAGTGATATAAACGACGGCAATCGCCCGGATTATATTTTTGAAAAAGCAGAAAATTTAATCGAAGAAATATAAAAATTTACAATTCCATGTTGACACATAATTCCTTAAATGCTATAATCTTGCAAGATAATTCATATTTCGGAGGACTAATTATGAAATCATCTGGCTATGTCAGAAAGCTCGACATGCTTGGACGCCTTGTCGTTCCCATGGAAATACGCAAAGCGCTGAGTATCAACGAAAACGATAAGCTCGAATTCTACACCGAGAACGATTCGATCATTATCAAAAAATTCATTCCTGTTTGCGATTTTTGCGGAAGTGCCGACGATCTCGAAACTTTCCGTGAAAAACCCGTATGCAAGAAATGTCTTGAAGAGCTGAAGAGTCTGTAATACGCCGAAAATAACACCTTAAACACACTTTAAGGTGTTATTTTTTCGGTTTTTTTATAAAATGTCTGCTGAATCCGGTGTATTTATTCAGTGGACATTATATAAGAGGACTTCCTATCGTAGCGTACCAAAGGCCTTCCATTTCACCGTTATACTTGAACAAGCCTATTGTAAATAAAATATACATTATTATATTGGTAATATTGATTAAAAAAGCATAAATACTGAATTCCATTACAAAAATGCTGAATATGTTATAAACAATGATCAGAATAAGCACAACCGCCAGAATTACAGACAACTTACCGCAATACACGCCGGCACGAACCGTTTTAATAATACGCTTAAGAGATTTTAACGCATATATATAAAACAGAGCACAAACAGCGATAATCAAAGCAAATATCACACCGACAATCGCAATAAACGTTTTGTTTGTTAGGTATGCTTCGATTTGCCGCATATCGCTTTCATTAATATAATCAGCCGCAAGCTCTCTTATATCGCCGTCGGAAGCGGCTGACATATAACCGATAAAAGTTAACACGGCAATTAACGCTAAAATAATGGCAACGACAAATTCGGTATAAAATATTATTTGCAAACCGGCGGGTTTTACTCCGGTATATTTATATGTCCTGCAGGATATATAAAACGTCAGTAAGCCGGCAAAAATGATAGCCTGCGGTATAACAAAGATAAATGAAATGTTAAAAGCATTCGCCGCTTCTCCCGAAAGCGGCTGCATGGATTGAAAGAAACTCAACAGCATATTAATTCCGTATGTTATTATCGCCGCAAGGAATATGCCGTTTTGTCCGAGCCTTTTAATGGTGTTGATTGCGGGATTATCGCCGCAAAGTTCCGAATGCAGGAAGCAGTTGTTCTCATAAGGATTGATGCCGTTCATATTCCACCTCTTATTTACATGATATTCTATGAGAATAGGCCTCCGTTTTATTCGGAGGCCTATTTAAGTAAAGCTAATTACTTTCTTTTAATAACTACAACTCCGGCTAAGGCTATAACCGATATTATAGCTAAGGCCGCTATTCCCGCGTCGCCGGTGATGGGAGTGCCTGATTCGCTGGATTCGGCTGAAGCTGTTGAAGATTCAACGGCAGATTCGGTTTCTGATTCCTCTGTATTTTCGGGAACATATTCATAAGCGCCGATTTCGGAAGTCCAAATATGGCTTGTTCCGTTGTAATCGACACGGAGATATCTCATGGATATGGGTTCGTCGAGCGTCAGAGAGAAGAGATAGCCCGAAAATTCACCTGTGGAAAGGACTTCGGCGTCGTCTTTGATCGCCGTGCCGATCATGGTGTAATCGGTGCCGTTAACCGAGCAATAGAAAGAAATGTTTTCGGGTTCGGTAACACCCCAAGCTCCGTACCAAAGGTCGGCGGTTATTTTCTTTATGGATTTTTCCGCGCCGAAATCGACTGCGACAGAACCTGTAGGGCTGTCGAGAGCTCCTATTGCGTTGCTGCCGGTATCGGACCATATGCCGTCGGTCAGCTTGGTGTAATCGGGATCACCGTAACCGTCGCTGCGGACAGTGCCGGAGATAACTTCATAGGAACAATCGAGAGCGGCGTTAATCCAGGGATTATATTCGACCGGTGTGCTGGATTCGTCGGAAGTATCCGATTCCTCTGCCGGTTCCCAGGAGTTGCCCACGGGAGCGGTAAATATGGCGTCGCGTACGCAGGGATCCCAGTAATGGTTTCTGCCGTTGCCCGCGAACGAATACTTGACATACTTGGCATCGTTGGAAACGGTGCCGCTAATTACGAAGTAAGCTTCGGAATATTCGGTTTCGCCGTTGCCGTTATAGGGATGAATGTCGGTGTTTTCGTAACCGGTCATACCGGAAACAAGAGCGTCTGCGGCGGGAAGAATGTCGGAATCGACTTCTGTCCAGGTAGTGCCGTCTTCGGATTCATAAAGCTTGCACCATTGAACAAGCTCGTGACCGTCCGCAGAGCAAGGAAGGTTTACACCGCCGGTGGAAGAAGCGCCTATGCTGTGTAAAAAGCCTATTTCGACTTTGGTGCCGCCGAAAACTTCAAAAGCAAGCTCAAAAACCTGAGAAGCGTTTACTGTCCATACGGTAGCGGGTGACCAATATGTATCGGTAATTTTTGATTGCAGATCCTGCTGCTTGATGATCCAGTTGGATGAAAGGTCCTTTACGATATAGCTGTCGTTGGTGGTGACTTGGTTTACGGTGATTTCGTTGCCGTCCTGAACCCAGCATACCCAGGTTCTGACGTTTGCGTCGCCGGATATTACTTCAATGTCATCCTCGGCAAAAGCGATAATTGAGAATGTTAACGCAAGTAAAACGGCGAGCATCAGTATTAATGTCTTTTTCAATATTAAAACCTCCTTTATATTGACAATTATAACATTTATAAGTATATTAGTCAATCCTTTGTTAATGCTTTCTTTTTATTCGGCAATATGCACATTATTACAATTATTATTTATGCACATTAACGGTATATATTACCTGTGATGTTTCAACTCCGTCGGATATATTTAAAATGAAAGTGTCGGTCCCGGTAAAATTTTCCATCGGAGTATATATGATTTTACCGTCGTTGCTGACCGTTATCGAACCGTATTTCGCGCATTGCGCAACAGAGGCACCCAAGCAGATTCCGTTTTTTAATGTAACCTCGCCTTGATATTTCGTATTGCGCGCGGTGGATATTGCGGAATCTGCGGAATCGGAATTTCCCAATTCCAAAATACCCTTCGCATATTGATATGTTATATCATATATCGCTCTTACATATGGATCGTTCGAAGCATAGGCGCTGTAGAAAACACCCGGTCCCGCGTCCTGATAATACATTTTAACGGAATTCATATACCCGCATTCAACACCCGCTTTAAGATAAGCGGTGTATCTGTCATGATATTCGGGATCCGACAAAGCCTTACCCTGTATTTCGATTTCGACACCCATGCCGTACATTTTGGCAAGCGCGGCGTTATCGTACAGTATCTGCTGCGTGCTTTCTTCCTTGAACATATAATTCGGCTGCATATTCGCCGCGTCAAATCCCACCTGTTCCCATTGCGTAAAGCCCGAGGCCTGATAATACGGTATCCATATTATATAATAACCGAGCGTATGCACATAATCTATGGCGTAAAACAGAGTATCTTTATTCAGACTGTCGGAAAAGTCAAGCGCTTCGTCATACCAGTAAAAGCCCACCAGCTTTTGATTTGTAAAATTACAGGAATCATATCTTTCTATTTGTCTGTCTATCCACCATTTTACAACGGTTCTGCGGTCTTCCGCTACGGACATGTTTTCGGAATTTCCGTCGCCGTCGACGTCGCCGAAGCTTTTACATTTCACGTTGGGATTGAAAATGCTTAAAAACACCTTGACCTGATAATCGCTGTCACCCAGCGCTGTTTTTACCTCGCCGACAGCCTGTTCGAGAGCATGGACGTTGGCGTCGTCGTAAAACAGGTCGTTTTCGTAATCGAGCCAGTCCGACATCACGGAAGGTTTATCGGCGCTGGAGTAAAGGAACCCGCCGGAAGGACAGGTAGTCATGCAGGGCAGATAAAGATAGGAATCAAAGAAGTAATCGGTCAGCTCCCCGTCGGTATTGTAATAGCCCACATAAGGAAGATAGCTCTTTTTTGTGGTGCGTCCGGCGGAGACGTTTTCGGTTTTGTAATTATACGCAAGGAGTATGTTTTCGCAGCCTCCGAGCGATTCCGCAGACGGATAGCCCTTGTCGTATACATTGGTTGTTTCGGGTATTATGGTTTTCGCCGCTTCCGTTATACTCTTTGTTCCCCACACCTCTAATTCGTCAAGCCAGGCATGAGCCGGTATGGTAAGCACAAATTTAATAAATCTCGCTTTATACGAGCCGTCAAAGTCTAAAGTAACATCCACTCTTGATTGCACGGCATTGGGAAATTGATTCGCGGATTTATATATCACGGTTTGCCAGTTTTCTCCGTCTTCGGAAAGCATGACGGAAATGTTGTCGGGGTAATGTATTCCGTAATCGGTCAGTACATATATGCCCACGACCGCTTTGGAAAGCTCGGAAAGCTTGCCGAGGTCATATACAAAGGAACGCCAAAGCCCCTTTGTCGCGTGGAAATAAGCCGCGTCGGCATAGCTTGTGCCACCGCGCTTACCGTCGGTGAGCAATTTGGAAGAGGCCGGCGTATTATAATAATCCGTCCTGTGAGCTATTTCCAAATTAAAGCCGGCATAAACCCTTTGGTCAAGCCCCTTGATAAGGTTTTGGTAGGTTGCGTAATCTTCGTCGGATGCGTCCCAATAGGTCGGAGTGATATTGTCGGGCATGGGATCGTTTATATAATAATCCCCGTTGTCTTCTGTGGCGGTAATGCGATATACCTTAATGGCGTCAACGGTAGTCCATTGCGAAACAAAACCGGTTAAGACAATTTTTATATATGCCGCGTCAAAGCCTTTTTGTGTATATGCCGAATGCGTATAAACGCGGCTGCCGCTTAAAACATCGGGATATTTTTCCGATGTCGCGATTTTTATATATTCCTCTCCGTCTGTCGATATCCAAAGCTGGCATACCTTGGGTATGTTTTCGCCCGCGTTCACCTCATAACGCGAATTTATAGAAAATCCGCCGAGATTGGTTTGCAGCCCGCCGAGGTCAACCGTGATTTCTATATCGTTCCTGCCTAAAAACCCGACCCATTTTTCGGTCTCGCTTAAAGCGGCGTCATCGTTATCGGTAAGCTTTTTACCGTCGTCGGGATAATGCTTGTACGGTTCAAGGTTAATGCTGTAGGTATTGCCGTTAATAATATTGGTATACGCGCAGTTGGCGGGCAGACCGTATTTTAAGGCGGAATCGATTTTAACGACCGTGTCAAGGTATTCATTGTTTTCGTCGTCTTCGCTGATATCGGAGGTTTCTTCGGAATTTTCGCTTTCTTCGAGCTGCGAATCCGCGGAAACGGACGGATCGGATTCGTTCATACAGGAAGCAAGCGCCGACATAACGAGTAACGCCGTTAGGATAAGTGATATGGTTTTTTTCATCGTATAAATACCCATGCCGTAAAATTTGTATAAGCGGGAATGAAAGCCGGCATGGGTTGAGCCTGCCTTTCCGTATAATCATTCATTCCGAAATTCTGACATTCTGACATTCCGAAGCTGTAATCTTTACAAAGCGAACGGTTGCGCGTAAACGCAACCGTTTTAATATTAGTCTGTATAATCAGTTTTGGAAGGCTTCGATAGCTTTGTCTATAGCCGACTGATATGTGCTTTCCATTTGATCATAAAAGGACGAAATCACATTTTCGGTCTTTCTGCCTAAAAGGGATGAGTAGAACTGCATCATTATTGAATTGCCGGTACCGAAATTATAAACCGTGGACATATCGTAGGTTCTGTTTCTGAAAATAAGGTCGAGCATTTTTTCGGAATTTTCATCCTTTAATTTCTGCCCTTTCAGAACCTTTTCATAATATGCCGGGGTGACTAACGTCTGACCGTAATACGCCAATGCTTCAAGAGCGAAAAGGGTGCATTCAAGATTGTCATAATTGGAAAGAGGTATCGCAACCACTTTAAGCCAGTAAACCGTACTGGAGGAGGAATAATTTTCTTGATTTTCATCATATTTGGGCATGGGAATTATTCCGAAATTGACATCGGATTCATTGAGCGGAGCGCTGCTCATCGAGCTGACTCCGTTGGGCATGAACAGAGCGTTGCCGTTGGCGAAGATCTGTACTTCCTGTCCGTAAACACCGGAATCCCAAGCACCGAAAAAGTCCGCCACGCCGACATTTTCCTTATCGGTTAGAATATCGAATATAGCGCTCCAGGCGTTGACATTGGCTTGATCCATAATACGCAGTTCCGGAAAATCCTCGTTGTTCTTGGAAACCATCGTCTGCTGACAGCCCAGCATAAACATAAGACCGTCGTAAGCCTGTGATACTATACCCCATCTGTCCCCGTCTTCGGGATTGTAAGACATTGTGTCGCCATGCTTCAGAGTAACCTGCTTTGCCATGGTATACATTTTTTCCAGTGTCCATTCGTTGTTGTTAACCAGCATGTATGGATCCTCAAGATGGAAGTAATCTATAAGGTCCTTGTTGAAATACATCGTCCATGTGGCTTCGTCGTCGGAAACGCATATGTCGCCGGTGAGAAAGTATAATTTGTTGCCAATGGAAAGATCGCGGATGGCGGTTTGATCCCACCAGGACGCTTCAAACTGTATGTATCCTTCGCCGTTGTTAACCGCGGAATTTTCTTCTCTTAAATCGTAAAACCATCCGTTTAAAGTGGCAGGCGCGATTGAATAAGCTCCGTCTGCGATCAGGTCAAGCTCAAGACCGCCGTTTATGGCTTTTTCGACCTCCGCAATAGTTGCTCCCAGTGAATTGACATACTGCACTTCAATGTTTATTCCGTATTTTTCGTTAATCAGGCGTGTACGGTCGACTACCGCGGTGACCACGACGTCGTCAAGCACTTCATCCCACCAGAATTCGTATTCCTCGTAATACCTATTCTTATTTACGAGCATTTTTAAGGTGGTTCCCCAATATATGTCCGGAAGAAGAAGCTTTTCTTCGTCATCCGAAGATACCTCGGATGTTGTTTCTGCGGTAGATTCCGAATTTTCGGTGTTTGATTCCTGTGCCTTCGAGGATGATTCGGAAGTTTCCGGTGTTTCATTCCCGCAGGAAGCGAACAATACGCTTATGGTAAGGAGAGCAAGCACCAATGCTATGATTTTTTTCATAATAATCCCCCTTTAATAAACTCGGTTCAGCATAACATATATAAAAATATTTGTCAATAAAAAGAAACAAAATCAACAAAATTTGACCATTTTATTTTCTTTATTTATATTTTTTATACAGCAATTCAGCCTGCGCACCAAAATTTCGGAAACCTCCGCTTTCCTTACGGCTATCACCGTGTTTTTTACAAGGTATGCCGAAGGATCTCCGAAGGGCGAAACGCTCACCTTTTCGACCTCCGCGTTCTCCGCGAACCCGAAATCACGCAATCTGCGGTTTATCACGCCTATATCGGGCATTTTACATATTATACCTCTGCCGCCTACGGGCAGATCGGGCAATTTTATAATATCCTTCAAGCTTATTTCTCCCTTCAATGTCAATATATGATAAACAGGTTTATATGCCATATGCTCACGGCATAAGAAAAAGCGACTCCTGCCGTTTTAAACCGGCAGTGTAGCCGCTTGTTGAGCCGTCGGCTTTAACCGATGGTTCGTTTTTCCGTTGCTCTGAATATACCGGCGGCTATCGTGCCGCCCACTATGGGAGCTAAAATAAATATCCAGACGTCGGATATCGGGGCGGAGTTGCCTCCTATCAGCGCCGTCAGCGCCGAAGCAAGGCTTCTTGCGGGATTGACGGAGGCATTGGTAAAGGCTATGCCGAAGATATAAACAAGCGTCAGGGTAAACCCGGCGGCGATTCCTCCCGCACCGCGGTAATCGCGCCTTAAAATCACCCCTGTCACGACAAGCACGAACACGAAGGTTAAAAGCAGCTCGATGATAAAGGCGGTCGCCGTGCCGGAGGAAGCGGAGCTGTTTGCGAAATAGTCACCCGTTTTGTCGGTGTAACCGCCGAGATTCTTTATCAATGACAAAAGCTCGGTTCCGGCGAAAGCTCCCGTTATCTGGGCTGTAATATAACCGAAAAAGTCTCCGGCGGACATTTCGCCCGTCACCAAAATCCCAATCGAAACCGCCGGATTCAAATGACAGCCGGTTATCTGTCCCATCCAGTAAAACATACCCATATAGGCTAAACCGAAAGCAAGAGCCGTGAGTATATATCCGGTTCCTCCGATGCTTGAAGTGCCGAGCATCATGGCGGTGCCGCAGCCGAAGGTTACCAAAACCGCGGTGCCTATAAATTCGGCAAAATATTTTTTAAAAGATTCCAAAACAATATTACCCCTTTACACTTAGCATGAATTGTAAAGGTAGTGTTTGCTTTTCAAGGGAAAATATACATACGATTTATTAATGTCACCTGTAAATTGTATCATAATAAAAGCCGGCGTTTCCGGTTTTTATAATATCAGCTGCGTATCAACCGTTCCAGCCGTACTTGATAATAAAATAAATCACATACACCCAGTTAAGTATACCGTGAAGGATCGCCCAGCCGATGGAGTGCCATTTGACATACGATATTACCACGGCCAGCGCGACACCTATTCCGAGCCCCGCTTTGGAACTGTTGCGCGCTCCCGTTTGAATGTATATATCCGTTTTTTTCTTTACTCCGTAAATCAATTCCTCCATGGTGACATTGAGAAAGTCCGCGATTTTTTGCAGAGTATCGATATCCGGTTCGGTTTTTCCGTTTTCCCAATTGGAAACCGCTTGACGCGTAATGAAAAGAGCCTGCGCCATTTCCTCTTGGGTGACCTTTTTCATTTCACGGAATTTTTTAATGTTTTTACCTACGTGATTCATTTGCGTTCATCTCCTTCGCTTAAATAATAAACGGTTATGATGAAAAAGGCAAGCAATAAAACATTGCCATGCCTTTTTTATTGCTTTTCCCTAAAAATATTGTCGATATTATTAACGTTGAGCGCATATAAAAGCCTGCCGAACTGCTGCGGCGAATAACGCATATCTCCGTCGTTCAGCCATTTAATAACTATTCCGACACAGCCCGCAAGGGTATAGGTATAAATATAATCGTCAAGGGTGTTTTTCTGAGACGGATTGACCTTCCATACGGCAAAGACGCGGTCGCGTACCACGCCGGATACCTTTTCCTCAAAACGCATGTCACCGTTCGGGGAAAGCAGCGTGCAGCAGAGCTCGCGGTTTTCGAGAATATACTGAAGCAGGCTGTCGATAACGTTCTCCGGCGCGGCGTTTTCCGCCAAGCTGTCAAGGTAGGCGTTTATTCCGTCGATAAATTCCATTTCTATTTGATTCAGCTGATCATATTGATCCTTATAATGAGAATAATATGTCGCCCGGTTGATATCGGCGTCCTCGCATATCGCTTTTATGGATATGCGTGAAATGGGTTTTTCCTTCATCAGCTTAATAAGACTGTCCTTTAATACCATTTTAGTATATTTTATTCTTCTGTCGGTAATCATTATAATACTTCCTTTATACCGTAATATGTTTTTCGTAAATTGTTTACAATTATAACTGTTCGTTTTTCAACACATTACACAAAAATGCCTTTTATGTCTCAAAAGATAAAAAGGTGTCGGTTGCTTTTCTTACACTTTGTTATTATACTGTTATTGTGATTATTTGTCAACACCGTGTTTATTAAATTTAATTATATTTAAATAAAAAGTAAAAATCCGGAAAGGGTATTTTTATATTATGAAAAAGCTTGCCGTTTGGATTGTGCGTAAAAAAGCGACGATTATTATTGTGTTTGCCGTCGCCGTTATTATTTCCGCAATCTGTATTCCGTTTACCGAAATTAATTATGACGATACCGTATATTTGCCCGATTCCTCCGTCACCAAAACGGGGCTTGAGGTTATGCAAAATGAATTCGGCGCGGGCGGCAGCGCGTCCGCCATGCTAAAGGATAAAAGCGTTGAGGAAATTTTAGCCGTAAAACAAGAAATTTCGATAACCGCGGGAGTATCCGCCGTGCTTTGGCTCGACGACATATTGCTTCCGCTGACCGAAAACGAAAATACCGGTCTTACGGACGCGTTGAAAATAGAATATATCTGAGCTGACCTGTATGAATCATATGCCGGCTCAATACTGGCAACGGCGGCGTTAGGTGCTGCACTTTCGGTAAACGCTGCCGAACAAACAGCTAATGTGCTTGCC
>JAQVQF010000241.1 GCA_028701715.1 Eubacteriales bacterium
GGAACAGGCGCGTACAACTTTTCCATGTCATCCAACTACAATCGCCTGTGCCGCCCGGCGACGGTGATATTATCCGGCGGCAAGCCGAGGATCGCAATAAAAAGAGAAAGCTTCGAGCATCTGACGGAGCTGGAAATATAGCATATACGTTTTATAATTATCGGTAAAGCGGGGTTTGTCGGACAATGAGTCATTATTTTACGGAAGACAATAGGCTGAAGCATGATTTGAAAAAAATCATTTACTATTACACGGATAAAAAATTTGTGTTTACAACAGATTCGGGTTTGTTTTCAAAGGACCATATAGACCCCGCCACCGATATTTTGCTGAAAAACATTCCTCCTCTTGCTTTTGCCGGTACGCTTTTGGATATGGGCTGCGGTTACGGATGTATAGGGATAGTGCTTGCCAAAACCTATAATCTGAAGCTGACACAGGCGGACGTTAACCGTTCGGCGCTTGAAATGACAAAAACCAACTGCAGAGATAACGGGGTGGAATCCGTTATCATTAAGTCCGACTGCTTTGACGGCATATCCGATACCTTTGATACGATCGTTATTAATCCCCCGATTCATGCAGGGAAAGCCGTAACATATAAAATGTTTGAGGATTCGATATTGCATTTGAACGCCGGCGGCGGCTTATATATAGTAAACTTGAAAAAGCACGGCGCGGAAAGCACGTATGCCAAGCTTAAAAGCATATACGGAAGCTGTGAAATCATATATAAAAAAAAGGGGTATTTTGTTTTCCGCTGCGTCAAAGCCTTAAATCAGCCGCTTCAATAAATACATGGCGTAAATCCGCATTTATGTTCGGCTTTTACGAACGTAAGATGCTTTTGCTTTTTGCGTTTTGTTTTATATGAAATTTACCGTATTTTAATTCAAAAAGCATGAGTTTTGGGTATATCGAATATTGACAAAATATCGCTTTGGTGTACAATAAAACACAGTGTATAACGTATAGCATATAACAGTAAAAATATACCGAAAAAAGAAAAGAAAGAGCAGATTATGAGAAACATACCCGAATACTTCGGCTGCATGGTTTTCAACGATGTCGTAATGAAGGAAAGGCTTAATGCCGAGGATTACACCGCTTTTAAAAAGACCACAGTCGAGGGCCGGCCGTTAAAATTTAATATCGCCAATTCCATAGCCGCCGCCATGAAGGATTGGGCGGTTGAAAAGGGCGCCACTCATTTTACCCATTGGTTCCAGCCCATGACCGGTGTCACGGCCGAAAAGCACGATTCCTTTCTTACCCCGCAGGCCGACGGCAGCGCCATAATGGAATTTTCGGGGAAAGAGCTTATTTCGGGTGAATCCGACGCTTCTTCCTTCCCTTCCGGTGGTCTGCGCGCAACCTTTGAAGCAAGGGGCTATACGGCGTGGGACCCGACCTCCAACGCTTTTATCAAAGACAATGTACTCTGCATACCCACTGCTTTCTGCTCCTACGGCGGGCATGCGCTCGATAAAAAAACGCCTCTGCTGCGTTCCATGGAAGCGTTAAACAGGCAGACAATACGAATACTCCGTTTGTTCGGCAACGACGACGTCACGTTTGTTATCCCGAATGTGGGTGCGGAGCAGGAGTATTTCCTGATAGACAAGGAACTTTACCGCCGCAGAGAGGATCTCATTTTTACAGGACGAACCCTTTTCGGCGCGATGCCGCCCAAGGGACAGGAACTGGACGACCATTATTACGGCGCGATAAATCAACGCGTTTCGGCTTATTTCAAGGAGCTTGACGAGGAGCTTTGGAAGCTCGGGATACCCGTGCGCACGGAACACAACGAGGTTGCTCCTGCTCAGCATGAGCTTGCTCCGGTATACGCAAAGGCGAACGTTTCCACCGATCAAAACCAGCTCACCATGGAAATCATGCAGAACGTTGCGAAGCGAAACGGGCTTGTCTGCCTGCTGCATGAAAAGCCCTTCAAGGGTGTTAACGGCTCCGGCAAGCATAACAACTGGTCGATATCCACAGACACGGGAATTAATCTGTTTTCCCCCGGCGAAACCCCGCACGACAACGCGCAGTTTCTGCTGTTCCTATGCGCCGTCATAAAGGCGGTGGACGAGCATCAAGACCTGCTTCGCATATCCGTGGCGAGCGCGGGCAACGACAGAAGGCTCGGCGCCAACGAAGCGCCGCCCGCCGTGATTTCGATGTTTTTAGGCGATGAGCTGACCGCGATACTCGATTCCATTGAAAACGATACCGCTTACGACGCGAAGGAAAAAACACAGATTAAGCTGGGCGTCCATGCGATTCCCCGCTTCCCGCGGGATTCCACCGACCGCAACCGCACTTCCCCCTTTGCGTTCACCGGCAATAAATTTGAATTCCGTATGCTCGGTTCGCAGGATTCGGTCGCCTGTGCCACCATGATGCTAAACATCGCGCTTGCGGACGCTCTGCGCGCTTTCGCCGACGAGCTGGAAAACGCTCCCGATTTTAACGCGGTATTGCAAAGCCTTATTAAAAAGACCTATCGCAAGCATAAAAGAATTGTTTTCAACGGCAACGGATATGACGAAAACTGGCTCAGAGAGGCCTGCGAGGTACGCGGATTGTTAAACCTGCG
>JAQVQF010000062.1 GCA_028701715.1 Eubacteriales bacterium
TCCGCGCGTCAGAATCGGCATAATCCTGACCGATTGTGAGCTCGAACCCGATCCTATACTCGATACCGGCACAATATGTCTCCATTGCGGAGCGTGCGCGCGCGAATGCCCCGGTGACGCCGTACCCGACGTAAAGGACAAGTCACAGCGCCTTTATATCGATTTCGGCGAAAAGACCGTATGGTACGGCGACGTGCATATGGGACGCTGCACGCTGACTCATCACGGATTTAACAACACCGTGTCGCCCTTCCACAAGAAGGATTTTCCCAATATGGCGTTTGACGTGACGACCTCGCAGATGACCGAGGAGGAGGCATATATCCTCTGCTATACGATGGCGTACGCCAAATGGTTCCGCAAGCCGGGCGGCAGGGTTATGGACTATTATAATTATGTGCTGACACACACGGGTTATTTTTCCGTCTGCGGAGCGCGCGGCTGCATAAGGAGCTGCATGGATATGCTTGAAAAATCGGGCAGGATAGAAAACACCTTTCATAATCCCTTTTTCAAGAAGAAACGCTGGCTGCTGCCCAACGACCCGCAGATAATAACCGGCAGGATAAATCCTTACAGAGAAGCCCTGCTCGACGAAAAATATCCGGGAATCAGAAAGAACGAGTATTGAATAAGATAATTTTGTGTAAATAAAATACAGAGATGATTAAATACACTCACCGTAGGAACGGATACTATCCGCCCGCCGTACCTTATCGTTTTTACGCTTATTATATCGATATTTGAATTTTATATTGCGGAGCGTCGTCCACACAGCGTGGGGATATCCGCCCCTACAATTTTGACTATATTTCATGAAAACAAAGCGGACCGAATTTATCGGTCCGTTTGGTTATATATGAGTAAAGATATCAGTCTTTTGACATCGCAGTCTAAAAACGTTAATTTTTAGACATCGCAGTCTAAAAACGTTAATTTTTAGACATCTGGTCCGAGGATGTTAATCCGAAGACATCTGGTCCTTTATCTTCATCAGTCTTATGGTATTTGCTCTTTCGTTGTCCTCAAGCTTCATCGAGATATATTTGATTATCGTTCTCATTTCGGGTATCATAATATATTCGAGTGCGTTCACGCGGCGGCGGGTGCGTTCCATTTCGTCGGCAAGCATCGCGCATATCTTTTCCACGGAAGCAAGCTCATACAGCTTGGGCATAAGCTCGTTCATGGCGAGCACCGCCGAATCGAGCTTATCTGATGAAAAAGCGAAGCCGTAGGAAAGCCCTCCGTTCACGGAATCGCCCTCCCGGCGGGTGATTTCCGGAACCCTGACGCTCATAATGTTTTTTATCGCGCATACGGGCGGGGCCGATGCTGCGGAAATCATCATGGCTTCCTCAAGCGAGGTCCTGCCCATTTCCGCTTCCGCGAGCGACATTTTACCCATGGCTTTACCGAGCAGGGACTCGATTTCCACCCTCAGCTGCCTGTCGCGGCGTATATATATCATAAACTGACGCGCCATCTCGTCCTGCTTGTCCTTGAGGAGCTTATGCCCTCGCGTTGCGGTGGTAAGCCGCTTTTTGTTCTTGGTAAGCTCCATTCTGGTGGGGTTGACGGTCGGCATGGCTATTCACCGTCCTTGGGTAAATATTTTTTTATATATTCGGCGTGGACACGCTTCAGCTCCGATACCGGGAGCATGGAAAGCAGCTTCCAGCCGATGGCGAGGGTATCGCTTATCGAACGGTCGGCTTCATAGCCCTGCGACACATATTCCTTTTCAAAGCTTTCGGCAAAGGAGGCGTATTTTTTATCCATGTCGGAAAGCGCCGATTCGCCCAGCACCACCGCCAGCTCCGCCGCGGATTTTCCTCTGGCGTAAGCCGCGAAAATCTGGTTCATGGTGTCGGCGTGGTCCTCTCTTGTCTTGCCCTTGCCGATACCCTTGTTTTTAAGCCTTGAAAGGGAGGGCAGCACGTTTATCGGCGGTTCGATACCCTTCATATAAAGCTCGCGGGACAATATTATCTGTCCTTCGGTGATATAACCGGTAAGGTCGGGTATGGGATGGGTTTTATCGTCTTCCGGCATTGTCAAAATGGGTATCTGCGTTATCGAGCCCTTGTTGCCGTTGATACGTCCCGCTCTTTCATAAAGCGAAGCAAGGTCGGTATATAGATAACCGGGATAGCCGCGGCGTCCGGGAACCTCCTTGCGCGCGGCGGAAACCTCACGCAGCGCCTCGGCATAATTGGTTATGTCGGTCATAATGACCAGCACGTGCATACCCAGCGTGTAAGCGAGGTATTCGGCGCAGGTGATCGCCATACGCGGCGTGGCTATACGCTCGACGGCGGGATCGTCGGCGAGGTTGAGAAACAGCACGGAACGCTCGATGGAGCCTGTGCGCTTGAAGTCCTCGCGGAAAAATTCGGCTTCCTCAAAGGTAATTCCTATAGCCGCGAAAACGACGGCGAATTTTTCGTCCGTACCAAGCACCTTTGCCTGACGTGCTATCTGCGCGGCGACCGAGGCATGGGGAAGTCCGGAGCCCGAGAAAATAGGCAGCTTCTGTCCGCGCACGAGGGTGTTGAGCCCGTCGATGGCGGAAATGCCGGTCTGGATAAATTCGGCGGGGTAATCGCGCGCCGCCGGGTTGATGGGAGAGCCGTTTATATTAAGCTTTATGTCTGAAATTACAGGCGTGCCGCCGTCCTTGGGGCGACCGATGCCGTCGAACACGCGTCCTATCATATCGGGTGAAACCGTCAGCTCAAGGCTGTGACCCAAAAAACGTGCCTTGGCGTTGGAAATACGCAGTCCCTGAGCGTCCTCGAACAGCTGAACGAGAGCGGTGGTGCCTCTTGCCTCAAGAACCTTGCCCATGCGTACAGAACCGTCGGCTTCGTGAATTTCAACCAGCTCGTCGTATTTTATATCCTCGACGCATTCGACCATCATAAGCGGTCCGACGACCTGTTTTATTGTCTTGTAATCCTTTTTCATTCTTCGGATTCTCCTTTCAGGTCGGAAAATCTGCCGGCGATAAGCCCGGTCAGCGAAGCGTAAAATTCGTTCCAGTTTTCGTCGGGCTCATATTTCATCTTTGCTATTTCAGAAAGAATATTACCGTCCATGACATCCTTGTAGGAAGCTCCGTCCTTCAACGCCTTCTGACCCTTTGAGTACCACATAAGGATGGCGCCCAACATTTCGGTTTGCTTCTTCGGCGGTGTATAGCGGTCGATTTCACGGTAGGAGTCCTGCTGTAAAAAGTCCTCGCGAACAATTCTGGCGCATTCGAAGGTCAGTCTGTCCTTTTCGCTCAGGGCGTCGAAGCCCACCAGACGGACGATTTCGTTAAGCTCGGATTCCTCCTGAAGTATGCGGCGTACCTCTGCGACGCGCAACGACCATTCGGGGTCGAGCGTTTCGTCGAAATAGCCGGTTATCTTTTTATCGTACAGCGAATAGGATTTCAGCCAGTCGATGGCGGGGAAGTGGCGTTGGTAAGCCAGCTCCGCGGAAAGTCCCCAGTAAACCTTGACTATGCGCAGCGTGGCCTGGGAAACAGGCTCGCTGGTGTCGCCGCCCGCGGGGGAAACCGCGCCTATGGCGGTCACCGCACCCTCGCGCTTGTCGGAACCGAGACAGACGACATTGCCGGCTCTTTCATAGAATTCGGCAAGTCTGGTGGAAAGGTAGGCGGGATAGCCTTCCTCACCGGGCATTTCCTCAAGACGGCCGGACATTTCGCGCAGCGCTTCCGCCCAGCGGGAGGTTGAGTCGGCGATAATCGCCACCTTATAGCCCATGTCGCGGAAATATTCCGCTATGGTGATTCCTGTATATATCGAAGCCTCGCGCGCCGCGACCGGCATGTCGGAGGTGTTGGCGATAAGCACCGTCCGCTTCATCAATGTAAGTCCGGTTTTCGGGTCGTGAAGCTCGGGGAATTCCTTTAGCACGTCGGTCATTTCGTTGCCGCGTTCGCCGCAGCCGATATATATGATAATATCCGCGTCCGCCCATTTGGCTATCGAATGCTGTATGACCGTTTTACCCGAACCGAAGGGGCCGGGCACACAGGCGATTCCGCCCTTGGTTATCGGAAAGAGGGTGTCGACCGTACGTACGCCCGTTACCATGGGCTGTATGGGATTCATTTTAAACGCATAGGGTCTGCGTCTTCTTACGGACCATTTCTGCAGCATACAAAGCTCGCGGGTTTTTCCTTTGGCATCCTTTACCTTAGCTATGGTGTCGGTTATGGTCGCTTCGCCGTTGAATACCCATTCGACTGTGCCCGAAACACCGTACGGTACCATAATTTTCTGTGTGACGGCGGGTGTTTCCTCAACCGTTCCGAGTATGTCGCCCGCGACGACGCTGTCGCCGGGCTTGGCGACCGGGACAAAGGACCACTTTTTGCTTCTGTCGAGCTTGGGTACGTCGGCACCGCGGGAAATGCGGTCGCCCTGCAATTTGCAAATTTCGGTGAGAGGACGCTGTATCCCGTCGAAAATGCCTTCGATAAGCCCCGGAGCGAGCTCCGCTGAAAGCTGCTCGCCGGTCATGTAGACGGGTTCGCCCGGACCGATGCCGGAGGTATCCTCGTAAACCTGAATCGACGCCATGTCGTCTCTCAGCTCGATAATTTCGCCTATCAGCCTGCTTTCGCTGACGCGCACGACATCGTGGATATGGACGTCCCGCATGCCGCTTGCGACTATAAGAGGCCCGGCGACCTTGTATATAGTACCTATGTGGTTATTGCTTTCCAATATATCCCATTCCTTCCTGTGCTTTGCTGTAATAAAACCTTAGCTTTAAAACATTTTCCTTATTCTTTATCAAATATATTAGTGCCGATGGCTTTTTCCATATTGGCGTTTATGGTACGCATACCGTAGCCGGTAGGCCCTGACTTTTCGGGTACCGCAAGGATAACCGGATATGCCGAAGCGCGGTAGCGTTTAAGCTCATCCTCAAGCCGGGACGCATAGTTTTCGGTCAGAAAAATTATTCCGTAACCGAGCTTAACGAGGTCGGCGACAGCCTTTTCGGCTTCTTTTACGGTTTCGGCGGATACGGTGTGTATTCCCGCGGCCCTGAAAAGCACCACAGACGAATGGCTGCCAATAGCTGCAACTTTATTATCCATTCTTTACACCTCCGTCGGCATCGTTCTGTGAGGTAAGGCTTTTTTCCGCGAACATCAGACGCAGCGCCGCAGCTTCGTTCTTTTTAAGAAAACAGAACCTCGCCACATAGCCCATGCCCTCGTCGTATTCCAAGCCGTCAATCGCCGCTTCAAGCGCTTTTGATGTGTCCGCGATTATATCGCTTTCCTTTTTACCTTCGTCCTTTTCGTAATAATCCTTCACGTCGTTTGAGGAAAGGAAGGCGAAAGGATAATCGGTTATTTTCCTGCCGAGCTTTTTTAATCTCAGCGCGGTAAGCCTGTTCCTGCCGATTGCGTATTCCTCAAGCAGTCCGATAAGAGCGTTGCTTTTCTTTTTTCTTGCGACGGAGAGCGAATGCGCGAACATCGCGGAATCGATCATGCAGCTGATAACGCTCGGGTCGTCAATTTTATCAATACCTTCGAGAGAGGATGCAATATCTTCTCCCAACAGGGAAAAGTCGTCGGTTTCCGCGCATATTCTCAATAATTCTTTTGGAAAAGCGCCTTCCGTCATATAAAACGAATCCGTATTCGTTCCTGAACGGTATGCCTTGAGGTATATCTTAAGGTTAAGCGCGTCCTCTTCAAACAGCAGCGCATCGGTAAGCTCCGGGTCCGGAGCGTTGGCGCGAACAAACGCCACCGTGTCGGAAAGCTCCTTTTCTATGGAATCGGTCACGGAAACGCCGCCGCCCACAGGCGGATAGCCGTATTCCGACATAAGCTTCACCGCGGTAGCGTAATCGGCGTCCCTAAGTCTCGCAAGCTGCTCGGCCGACAGCGGCTGGAAAGCTGACGACTTGATGGCGCCTATGGAATATTCGTAGGATAGTTTTCCGTATGCGGTCTTTTCATTTGACATAATTCTGGTCACGCCTTTCCGGATATACGCTATGTGCTGATATGGGACGGTTTATTGTCTAAAAAGCTTGTTTTGGAAATTTAGTTTCCAAAAAGCTTGTTTTAGAAATTTAGTTTCCAAAAAGCTTGTCTGATATGGCTTTTTCGTTGTTTGAGAAAACCTCGTCAAGGACGGCGTCGAACGAAAGGTCGACGTCGTACTTTTCCCCGCAGAGAATAAGCCCGCCGTCAATGTCGGCGTATTCGTCGGCAAGCGTCATAACCGTTTTTATTCCGGTTTTGGCGGTTACGGCGTCGCTCCAGCTTTGAAGCAGCGCTCCGTCGGAATATCTTGCCTTATCGGCTTCGGGTATACGCACCTTGACGAAACCGTTAATGGCGTTTTCGCCCACAAGCCTTGTATATAGCTGTGCCCAGAGCCTGCCGTCGAAGGCGAGCATAACCCTTTTAACGTCCTCGCGGACACCGTCGAGCAGCTCGTGCATGAAGTCCAAATTGCTTATGCGTCTTTCGAGCCTTGCCTGCTGGTCCGCTCTTTTTACGGTAAGCTCCGCCTGAAGCCCGGCGTTGCTTAAAATGTCCCTGGCTTTTCTTTCGGCTTCGCTTTTTATGGCGTTTCTTATCTGTTCGGCTTTTTGCGCGGCCGAAGCTTTTATCGCTTCAACCTCCGCGCTTGCCTTTTCTTCTATCTTTTTAACTACCGTTTCGGCACTCATGATAAATGCCCTCCTTTCGGAATTATATCTTGGTCAGGAGAAGTATGGAGGTAAGGAGAGCGAGAATGGCGTAGGTTTCGACCATGGCGGTCATGGTTATACCTTTACCCGACGCGTCCGGCTGCTTGCCTGTCATGTGTATGGCGGCCGCCGCGGTTTTTCCCTGAGCTATACCGGAAACAAGACCGGCTATTGCCATAGGCATCGCCGCGCCGAATAAGCTCCAACCCTGTGAAGCATCCATGCCGACGGTTATTTTAGCGAGTATGAGTATGGCTATAAGGAAGCCGTAAATACCCTGCGTTCCCGGGAGAGCCTGAAGCACGAGGAGCTTGCCGAAAAGATCCGGCTTTTCGGATGTAACGCCCGCGTTGGCTTTGCCGGCGGTCATAACGCCGACGGCGGATCCGCATCCTGCGAGAGCGGCGCAGAGACCCGCGCCGATGATAGCGATAGCTGTACCTGACATTTTTAATTTCCTCCGTTTTGTTGTTTAATATTTATAAGCTTGGGTTCAAGGGAAAACGCTTTGAAAAGCCTTCCGTTGCCCTCATAAAACTTGCTGTAGAATTCGATATACTGAAGACGGCAGTCGTGCACATAAGCGGAAAGCAGCCCCAGCGCAAGGTTGAATATGTGTCCCACCACATAAATGACAATGGAAATCATATAACCCCACCACGGGCCCTGAACCATACCGGCGAGCATGTTCATAACCATACCGACGACACCCGTGGCAAGCCCCAAGGCGAGGATACGCGAATAGGAAAGAATGTCGCTGAAATATCCGCTTATTCCGTATAAGGCGACAAGCCCGCCGACAGCCTTGCCGAATATATTCTTTTTGGCGCGTCCCGCGGTAAACAGTACGATTATTCCGCCTATTACGGCGATAATCATTCCGATTGTTTTAACCGCCGGTATAAAAATCAATCCAAATCCTGCGATGATAAGCATCCAGGAAATCTGGTCAAATACAGCGTCGAACACCTTACCGGCTCTTATGTTTTCGATTATCTTAACTATCAGCCCGGTAAATATATGCGCCACGCCTATCAGCATGGTAAAGATAAGCATTTTGGTCGTTTCTTTTAAAGGGGAAAACAAAATCGGATTCCAGACCTCACCGAAATAGCTGCCGAACAGTACGCCCGCTATTATGGAGGTGACTGACGATAACAAAATGACGTTTATTATCTGGTTTATCGTGCCCTTGGGCTTCATCAGCTTTTTCAGGAGAACCCCGAAAACTATCATCAACGCTCCGTAGCCGACGTCGCACATCATAAGCCCGAAAATAATCCAATACCACGGCGCCATCACCTTGTTGGGGTCGGTGCCTCCGTAGCTCGGCACGCTGAACATATTGGTTATGCTTTCAAACTGGGATACCGCTTTGCCGGATCGCAGCGAGGTCGGTACGCTTTCGCCGGGGAGAGGGTCGCGGTATATAATGTCGCAGACCTCCGTAGCCTGGCGTATCGCTTTTTCCGCTATTTCAATCCTGTCCTCAGGTACCCAGCCTTCTATAAGGACGGTTTCGTTCGTTTCGGCGGCGGGTACGGTTTCGCGTTCGTAATCCGCTCTGTACTGCTCGTACAGCAGATCCGCGGTATTGCCTTCCGCGGCAAGTACGGCGAGCTTTTCGCGCACGGCAGCCATTTCTTTGTTCGATTTTTCTGTCCTTACTTCAAGATCCGCTATCGTATCGCGCACATTTCCTTTTAAGGGAGGCAGCGTTATCCTTTCAAAGCCGTATTCGGCAAGCTCCGCAAGGCTTTCATTTTTTATGACTGATAATAGGATATAAGCGGTTTTTTCGTCGTCGGATATAATATCCATTCCCATCACGCCGCTTATTACGGCGTTTTTAAAGCCTTCAAGCCGTTTTAACGGCACGGTGCCGAGAATAAACGAAGCGTATTCGGAATCCCCCAGCTCCTCAAGCGGAATGTTGAGATTCGCCCAGGGCTTCAGCTGCCTTATCAGCTCGTTGTCCGCTGCGTCGGCGGCTTTTTTTATTGCGATATCCGCAAGCAGCCTTTCCATTTCCGATGCTTTTTGAAGGTCGCTTTCCGATACCGTTTCAAACTCATGCTCCTCCACCTGCGGAATTTCAGCGAAAAGCGGTTTTTTAGGTACGAAAGGCTTTATCCCTTCACGCAGTTTTTCCATCCTGCGGAGCATATCCGCGGACGAAGCGGCGTTTCTTACGGATTCGTCGGTGTCCTCGACCATGACCTCGCCGCATTTTTGCAGCGACGCGACAAGCCTGTCCCTGTCTTCCTTCATGCACAGGATCGACATATATTTGATTGATGCTATCATCAGCATCACCTCTTTTCGGATTTATAGCTGTAGTCTGTTTATGCTTATAACAGAGAAACGGCAAGCTTTATGGCTTCGTTTTTACGGGAAGCGGCGTTTTCCGCCAGCTTTTTTCTGTCATCCTTGCTTTCGACGGCGGATTTTGCCGCGATAACCTTTGCCTGAGAAGCCGCTTCCGCGGCGATAGAAGCCGCTTTTTTACGTGCGGCGGCTATTATGGCGTCCGCTTCCGTATTCGCGTCTTTTTCGGCTTGTCTGACAAGTACGGCGCTTTGCGCCTTCGCTTCTTCCTTTTGTTCGGCCGCTTTCTGTTCCGCGGCTTTGACTTCGTCAAGAACGCTCAATTCGTTATACCCCCTGTATATTATGCTTATTTTTATAAAAAACAGCAGAAAAAATCAGCGACACAACGTAATAACGCTGTTACGTTATTACGTAACAGCATAACAACGTAAATATTGTCGCTAATACTAATTTCGATGATAAACTCTCTGAATAATAATGCTTTGCTTATATGACGGCGTTTGCTTTGATTTATCAATAATGTATTAACGAAAGATTAGTCCAACTTTTCACTTGTACAGTATAGCATATGCGCAAAAAAATGCAATAGTTTTACGGAAAAAAATTGCACAATCGAAAGATTGTCATTAAATCGTCACCGCCCGCAGAGCCGTTATATTCTGCGGGCGGTTTGAATTATGCTTATGTTTTAAGGCCGGTTGTTATCCTGCTTATTTTTCTTTTTCTTGTTCTTATAAACAACCGCGGCGGTGACTGCGGCGGCCGTTATGGCGGCTGCTCCCGCGATAACGGGAATTGCCCGGTCGTTTTTATTCGTGCTTTCGTTTTTGCTTTCCTCCGATACGGAAGATATTGCTTCCTCCGACGGCGTTTCGGATGTTTCCGCCGAATTTTCAGACGTGTTGCCGCTGCCGACGGTTATATTGCAAACATAAGGCTCGGTTTGCACGAAAGCGTTGCGCGCTACTACCGTAAAGCTGTCCGTACCTTCAAAGCCTGTTTCGGGAATATACGAAAAATCACCGCTTTTCGTATTCAGCTCAAGCGTGCCGTGTGCGGGCTCGGATGTCACCTCAAAGGCAACCTCGCCGAAAGCCGAAGCATAAATGCCGCTTTTGGCGTTTATGTAGCCGTACAGCTTTTCATCGACCTCGGTCTTGAAATCCTTTGAGGTAAGAGTCGGGATATGGGGTACATAGGTGTGCTTAATGAAGGCGTATACATCGTCGTAAACGGCGCGCAGTTTTTCGGAATTTGATTTGGCGCATACGTAGAACGCACCGGGATTGGAGTTTTGATAATACGAATGCGAAGCGTCCGTCATATATCTTAAACGATAGCCGCCGTCAAGGTAGGAATAAAACTGGTTTAAAC
>JAQVQF010000242.1 GCA_028701715.1 Eubacteriales bacterium
GCATATCATGCTGATACTGCCCCACACCTATTGCCTTTGGATCTATTTTGACAAGCTCAGCCAGCGGATCCTGAAGGCGGCGGGCGATCGAAACGGCGGAACGCAGCGTAACGTCGTAATCGGGGAACTCTTCCTGCGCCAGCTTTGACGCGGAATAAACGGAAGCCCCCGCTTCGCTGACCACCATGTACGACACTCCCCCGCCTATTTCCTTTATTAGATCGGCGGCGAAGGTCTCCGTTTCGTGAGAGGCGGTGCCGTTGCCTATGGCGATGACCGTGGCGTTATATTTCTGTATATATCTTTTTACCGTGGCTTTTGCCTCCGCGATCTTGTTATGGGGCGGCACGGGATATATCACTCCGGTGTCAAGCGTCTTGCCCGTCCCGTCGACCACGGCGACCTTGCAGCCCGTGCGGTAGCCGGGATCAAGCCCTATCGTCACCCGATCCCTCACGGGAGGCTGCATAAGCAGCTGCCGGGTGTTGTCGGCAAAAAGCTTTATGGCGGCGACGCTTGCCTTGTCGGTCAGCTCGTTTCTTATATCCCGTTCGATTGAGGGAAAGATAAGCCGGTCGTAGGCGTCATTTGCCGCCTGCGTGACAAGCTCACCCGCTTCGCCGTTTGACTTCACGTGGAGCGATTCGAGTATTTTCATCGCCTTGTTACGGTCGAATTCAATGCTTACTTTAAGGAATCCTTCCTTTTCGCCGCGGTTCATGGCGAGTACGCGGTGACCCGGAACCTTACTTATCGGTTCAACCCTGTCGGAATACATATCGTATACGCCCAGGTCGTCCTTTGCGCCGACACAATGAACGGAGCCGTTTTGGAAGCATACATAACGTATCCTCTTCCTGCCTTCGGCGTCGTCGGATATGGTTTCGGCGATTATGTCCAGCGCGCCCTGAAGCGCCTCCTCTGCGGATGCAACACCCTTTTCCTCATCGATAAACGAGGCGGCAAGCACTTTGAAATCCTTGTTTCCCTCCTGCGCGTATATGACGTCGGCGAGCGGCTGGAGCCCCTTTTCCTTGGCTATCGAGGCGCGCGTCCTCCGCTTGGGACGGTACGGGCGGTAAATATCCTCAATTTCGGTCAGCGTCACCGCCGCGTCGAGAGCCTTAGATATTTCCTCCGTAAGCTTCCCCTGCTGCTCTATGGAGGCACGCACCTTCCCGCGCTGTTCGTCGAGGGAGCGGAGATAGGTCAGCCTTTCGGCAAGCTCCCTGAGCTCCTGATCGTCGAGCGAGCCTGTCGCCTCCTTGCGGTAGCGGGCTATGAAAGGCACGGTGTTGCCCTCGTCTATAAGCTTTACGGCGGCTTCCGTCTGCCAAGATTTGATATGCAGTTCGTTGGTCAGTGTTGAAATAATATCCATCGTTATTCCTTCCGTGATGTTGTTTTGATATGTTTATTATAACAAATTTTAATAATTATTTCAATAGAATAAAGAAAAACCATTAGCATGTATGCAACAAATCTGTATAATTTTCTTTTATAAAGTTATTGATTGTTAATTGCTGGCATGTTATAATAATAAAAAACGAAGGTGCCCGATGGAAACGAACTTACAGCTTGCTTTAAATAAATTTTCTGTTAAACTTCAAAAATTATTCGGTAATGAGCTTATCGGAATATATCTCACCGGGTCTATAGCTTTAGGAAGCTATCATTATAAAAAAAGCGACATTGATTTTACTGTTTTAGTCAAATTACCGTTGACAGACGATTATTATAAGCCATTAAAAGATTTGCATAATGAACTTGTTTTCACCTTTCCTCATCAAAAATTTGAAGGTCATTATATATCCAACAGCGACCTTGGTAAAAAGCCGAATGAAATCCAACCTGTTTTTACATTTCATGACGCCGCGCTGACAAAGTCGCATCATGATATAAACATGGTTACATGGTTTACTTTAAAAAACCACGGCATAACTGTTTGGGGATATCCCGCAAATGAACTTAGTTTGAATATTTCCGCAAAGGAATTATCCGCATATGTTATTGACAATTTGAATTCATACTGGGTGTATTGGTTAAATAGCATTAAAAAAGCTTTTTCTGTAAAATGTATTTTTGCGTTTCATCACACCGCAATAGAGTGGGGTGTTATGGGTGTATGCCGTATGTTCTACACATTATCAAAGCAGGATGTGACATCTAAGGACAATGCGGCAGTATACACGCTTTCGCATGTACCTGAAAAACACCAACGAATTTTAAAAGAAGCCATATATATACGTACCGGACAAAGCAAACATCAATATTATTCGCCTTTTACCAGAAAGCATGATATGATAAGCTTCATGGAATATATGATCAATGAATGCAACAGGATTTACAATCAATAATATCATTATTTAGTGTACAGTTATATTGTTAATCGTTTTCGTTTTCGTTTTCGTTTTCATTTTCGATTTTTATTGTTAAATTTAGTAAAACTAATCGATCTCAGACAAGACCGAAAACTTAGTTAGGAGTGTACACCATGAAAAAAATCATAGCCATATTAATGACAGGTATAATACTTTTCGGCATAAGCGGATGTGAAAAAGACGATAAACCGCCTGAAGAACCTTTGTTGTTGGTA
>JAQVQF010000063.1 GCA_028701715.1 Eubacteriales bacterium
AATAAAGCGTTCCCAGATTAGCTTATATAAACGGTATGAATCGGCGGAAAGCTTGCCTTTCACCGAATCCGGAACGATCGAAGGTTCGGAAGGCCTGATCGCCTCATGCGCGTCCTGCGCTTCTTTTTTCGCTTTATATACATTGGGTGTTTCGGGATAATATTTTTCCCCGTAGGTTTCGAATATAAATTGCTTTGCCGCGTCTTTCGCCTCGTCCGAAACTCTCACCGAATCGGTTCTCATATAGGTTATGAGTCCGTGCATGCCCTTTTCGCCGAGGTTGACGCCCTCATACAGTTCCTGCGCTGTGGACATGGTTTTCTGTGACGGGAAGGAAAACCTGCGGTTCGCCTCCTGCTGAAGCGTGGAGGTGGTAAACGGAGGGAGCGGCTTGCGGGTCTTAACGGTTTTTTTGACCTCGCCCGCCGTAAACGCGGAATTTTCCACGGCATTCAATACCTTACGGACATCTTCTTGATTTTTCAGCTCGGTTTTCGCATCGCGGGTTCCGTAGAATTTCGCCGTAAGCTCCTCACCGTTTCCGCAAATCAAAACCGCCGTGATATTCCAGTATTCTTCCGGGACAAAGGCTTTTATTTCATCGTCGCGTTCGACAATTATCCGTGTGGCGACCGATTGCACACGTCCGGCGGAAAGACCGCTTTCGATTTTTTTCCAGAGAAACGGAGAAATTTTATATCCCACAAGCCTGTCGAGTATACGGCGTGTCTGCTGGGAATCGACGAGATTCATATCTATATCTCTCGGATGCTTGATTGCATCCCTGAGCGCGGATTTCGTTATCGAATTGAAGGTTATGCGCTTGGTCTTCCCGCTGTCCAGCTTCAACGCCTGCATCAGATGCCAGCTTATCGCCTCGCCTTCGCGATCGGGGTCCGTCGCCAGCAGAACAAGGTCGGCTTTTTTCACTTCCTTTTGAAGGGCGTTAATCAGTTCTCCTTTGCCGCGTATGTTCATATATTTCGGCTCGTAATTGTTTTCGACATCGATACCGAGACGGCTTTTCGGCAGGTCGCGCACATGGCCCTTGGACGAAGCCACCTTATAGCCTTTCCCTAAAATGCTCTTGATGGTGGGAGCCTTAAACGGTGATTCGATAATCAGAAGTGTGTTCATTAATTTCTCCTTAAATTGTATTGCGGGATCTATATTTATACAAGCGAGTACTTTCCGTTAACGTCCTCGGCTATTATTCCGTACAGTTCGAGTACGGTAAGCGATGACATCACCTCGCCCGCGTCAAGACCTGTTTTTGCGATAACCGCGTCGGGAAGGAGTCCTTCCTCGTCCCCGAGAGCGTCGATTATAGCCTGCTCGGAAGGCTCAAGCTTGCCGATTTCCTTGTTCAGCCTGGGTTTTGAAGCAGGCTTTTCCTTACCGACAAACGACTCGCGTCTTTCCGCTTTGGGTTTTAACCGTATTTCTTCGTTACGGTAGGCATATGCCGGGATTCGTATTTTGTTGGGGTACAGCAGTTCCAGCTTGGAAAGCACATCGGAAGGACGGTACGCCAAATTCACTCCCTTTTGCAGCAGCATGTTGGTGCCCACCGACTGCTCGCTTCCCGTAAGGCCGGGTAACGCGTACACATCCTTGCCCTGCATAACGGCAAGACGCGCGGTTATCAGCGCCCCCGACTTCTCGCCCGCCTCCGTAACCACGGTGGCGGAGGATATTCCGGAAATTATACGGTTTCTGATGGGAAAATTATGCGCCGAGGCCGGGCTGCCGGGATAAAATTCGCTCATAACAAGCCCGCGTTCGATAATATCGTAATAAAGGCTCTCGTTTTCTCTCGGATACGGCTTGTCAATACCGGTTCCCAAAACAGCCACGGTAAAGCCGTTTTCGTCAAGACAGCCTCTGTGAGCTTCTCCGTCGACACCCGCCGCCATACCGCTCACCACCACCGCACCGGAAGCGGCAAAGGCCCGGGAAAATTGCCGCGTAACCTGTCTTCCGTAATCGGTCATGCTTCTGGTGCCGACCACGGACACAAGACATTCGCCGTTAAAATTTTTCATGTTCCCGCGGTAATAGATGACCGGGGGAGGCGATGATATTATTCTGAGCCGTTCCGGAAAATATTCGTCGTGATATGTCAGTATACCGTAGCTTTTTGCCTTGCATACCGCGCATATTTCCAATGCTTTTTCAAGATTTTTGTCCTCAAGCCGGCGAATCTGTTTGTCGGTCAGCCTATCATATGACGAAAAATCCTCGTTGTCATATATCGCCTTAGCCGTATCGAAACGGGCGAACAATGTACTGTAACGCGGGCTTTCCGGTCCCAGCGCAAGCGACAGCCAGACATAATACACACTGTTATCCATGTTTATCCTCGCTCTTTAAACAACGCGGTTCGTGTCATTTCCCACATTATCACGGCGGAAGCGGCCGCCACATTCAGGCTTTCGGTTTTGCCGCTCATGGGTATTATTACCCGTTTCGTACAAACGGAAGCGGTTTCCTCCGTTACTCCGACGCCCTCGTTGCCGAGGACGAAGGTGTCATTTTTTTGTATATCAAAGGTGCCGAGTGAAACAGTTTCGCCGTAAAGACAGGCGGCAAACACATTGTTGCCTGCGGAAACAAGGCTCCTGACGGTTTTCGGAACGCTTTCCGTCAGAGCTATTTCCACGGAAAACAGCGCGCCCATGGCAGCTCTTACGGTTTTTGGCGAATAAAGGTCGGCACAGTCGCGGCTGACTGTTATTCCGTTGACGCCGAGAGACGCCGCGGTGCGGATTATTCCGCCGAGATTACCCGCGTCCCTTACGGATTCAAGTATAACTCCTCCGGGGGAGGCTGTTATGTCGGTGCGTATGTTGTCCAGATATGCCGAAACGCAAAGAACGCCCTGCGGAGCTTTTTCGCAGGTGATTTTATCATAAACGCTTTCGCTGACGATATTAAGACATGAATCAAAGGCCGAAAGCGCTAAACGGTATTTATCATACGCTGCTTCGGTGGCGAATAAAGCGACGGGAATATGACCGGATTTTATAAATTCGTCGAACAAATGAATGCCTTCAAAGAAAAAGAGGCGTTTACTCTCTCTTTCCTTTCTGTCTTGCAGGAAGCTTACTTCCTTTATTTTATCATTTGTTCTCGATTCTATATAATTCATCCGCCGCCCGCCGTTCCCGTAAAATAAAAACGTACCATATTATAATAGTACGCTTTTTTGCCGTTGTCAATATTTTTTACCCAAAATAACCCTTTCAATTCCGTTTAAGTCTTTTATAACCGCGGTCTGATAACCTTTCTCTCTCAGGATTGACGCAACGTCCCCTGCCTGGTCATATCCCAGCTCATACAGCAGGGCTCCGTTTTCTTTCAATATTATGGACGCCAGCTTTGTAATTTCCCTGTAATAATGCAGTCCGTCCTCGCCTCCGTCAAGCGCGTCGAGAGGTTCGTATTGAACCTGCTGCTGAAGCAGATTTATGTCACCGGAGCGTATATACGGCGGATTGCATACGATTACATCGAATTTTCCGCCGTTATCCCCGAGCAGTGCATAATAATCGTCCTCATCCAGCGCGTCGAAACGTTTTACCGTAACGTTTGAAAATCCCTCAAGATTTTTTTCGGTATATTTAAGAGCTTTATAGGACAGCTCAAGGGCGAAGCCGGTCGCATCCTTCCTGATTTCCGCAACTGCGGCGGAAATGCAGCCGCTTCCGGCGCATATATCGGCAAAGCTGCCTCCGGCCGGCAAGCAGGACGCGGCGGTTTGCGCAAGCGTTTCCGTGTCGCTTCTGGGTATAAAGCAGCCCCTGCCGATTGATATTTTCCTGCCGAAAAACCAGCAGTTTCCCATAATATATTGAACGGGAACCCCGAAACCCAGCTCGTTGATGGCTTCGTCCATCTGTAAAACGGTGTCGCGGGGTATTTCGTCGTTTTCCCTTAGTATAAGTTCCGATTTATCGATATCGAGAAAGCTGCAAAGCAATATGTCGCACAGGGGTTTAGCTTCTTCGCCGAATAAGCCGGCAAGCGTATCGGACGTTTCTTTTCTGTATTCGCCAATCTTCATTTGTTCAGATCTCTTCCTCCGGCATGGAATTGGCGGCGACGGGTTCGTCCCCGGTATTTTCCGGGTTTTCGTTTATGTTTTTGTCTTCATTCTTATTATCCGCTTTATCCGCTTCATTCCCGGACTTTTCGTAGGGTATCACAAAATCGGGGAACTCGCTTCTCAGCGATGATTTTATCGATACTATCGCCACTTCCATCATTTTGTCGTCCGGCTCTTTGGTGGTTATTCTCTGCACCCATAAACCGGGAGCAGATATGATGCGTGTAAGCAAATTTTCATGCTTGCCGACATATATAATATATTCAAATCCGATGCCGACAACAAGCGGCAGGAGAAGTATCTTCAGCATAACTCTCAGCCACACCACGCCGCTCGGCAGCACCGAGCCTATCAATATGGAAATAATCAGTATAACGAATATAAAGGAAGTGCCGCATCTCGGATGAAAGCGTTTTTTGGTCCTTATGTTTTCAACGGTCAGTTCCTCGCCCGCCTCATAACAGAATATGGACTTATGCTCCGCTCCGTGGTAGGCGAAAACCCGCTTGATATCCGGCATCAACGATACAAGAAGAAGATATGATATAAATATTGCCATCTTCAGCAATCCCTCGACCAGTGAATACCAGCCGCCGAGCGTGACGATATATCTGCTTACTATTTTGGCGAGAAACGCCGGGAGCCATATAAAGAGCAGAAGAGCCACCGCTATTCCCAGCACCATTCCGATTACAGACGCAAGCCCAATAACGGATTTGCCGAAATGCTTCTGCAGCCATTTGCCGAACCTTCCCGGCTCGTCCTCTTCTATACCTAACATTTCCGCCGAGGCTGTCAGCGTGGAAAAAGACAGTGTCATCATTTCTATAAAATTAACTATCCCCCGTATAAGCGGCAGGCGAAATATTTTATATTTATCCTTGATAGATTTTACATTCCCGGTTCTGACAATAATATCTCCGTCAACCCGGCGTACGGCTGTGGCTATTCCCTGACGGGATTTCATCATCACGCCTTCCATCACAGCCTGGCCGCCCACGCAGCCCATACGCGGATTGATGCGCTTTTGCTTTTCACTGCTCATTTGCCGTTTCTCCCTTTCGTAAAAATAAATAATACTTGAAATATTCACATTTGGGTATTATAATATATTGTAATCGAAATGTACAGTACAATTTGTAAATATTTAAATGTTTACATAACGATAAAGAACTGATAAGGTTTACAAATAACGGCGGTCGGATGGAAAATACTTTATTTTCAAAAAAAGATTCTCCCTTTGTGTGCGCAAACTGCGGATATGAGGTTTCACCTCTCGGTTATTCGTCGCGCAATCATTGTCCGCACTGCCTTTGCTCCCTGCACATAGATATAAATCCCGGTGACAGAGCCTGCGAATGCAAGGGCATTATGATACCCGTTGCCGTTTCGACCGACGGTAAGAAGGGCTTTATCATTACCCATAAATGCAAAAAATGCGGCTTCACCCGCAATAACCGCCATCAGAAGGATGACAACGTCGATTTGCTCATTTACCTGTCAAATCCCTATAACATTAAGGATTAAATTCATTCTGTGAAAGGAAGCAAACTATGGATAAAGAGCATCAAATACGTCAAAACCTGATAGAATACGTGAATATCGCGCTGTCCTGCCTGCTGGCTTTTGCGGGGAGCTATTTTATTCTGCCGAGAAGCGGTATTTTCAGCACGCTTATGCTGATTATTCCCTTCGCTTTCGCCTGCGCCGTTCTGAAGCTGAAATGGTGGGTAAAATTTGTGTCCTTCGCCGGATTCGGATATATTATGTCAACCATATACAGCAACAGCGTCACGCAAAGCGTCATAACCGGTATTATTTGCGGCGTTCTTGTCATGCTCGCCATGCTTTCGATATGGTTCTTTAAAAAAAGAAAGCTTGTTTACACGGTCGCAGCCGTTGCGATTATAGCCGTAACCGCTGCGTTTCATTTTACCGTTATGGGGAATCCCTTTGAAGCGTTCCGTTCCGAAAGCATGATAAAAAAATATGTCAGTGATAATTACGATATAAATTATGTCATTCTGTCGGGTACCTATTATGACAGAAGCATGAAAACCTTCCGCGCCGATATATACGGAAAAAACGATCCCACGGCGGTCTACTCGATATATGTTTTCGGTAACACCCTGACGGAAAATTACAATAAATATGTTGAATATACATTAATGGCGGACAAACGGCTTGAAATAACCGAAACCCTGCGCGGAAAATACCCCGACGCAAGCTTTTACGTAAACCAGCAAAGCATCAGCGGTTTTCCGGAAGGAATAATGTCACCGTATGATACGGCGGATTATTCAAAACGAATGTGTTTCGGAATATATATCCCATCCGACATAACGATGTCTGAATTTAAAGCACGCATAAAAGCCTACACGATAACGCTGTGCGACGAGGATACGGGCGTTAAAGAATTGTTCTTTTACGGAGGAATCGCAGACAGTTACTTCCGTATAATTCCGGCCTACCTTTCCGCCATACCGCAAACCTACCGCCGTTACGCCGTAACGCATAATCTGACCGAGGAATATATCTGCCGTTCGGTTTACCCTAATTTTCCCGAATAATAAAAAGTGTTTTTGAAGCCGTATTGCGCGGCTTCTTTTTTATTTAAAAGATTTAATACGATGTGTTTGTAATGAGTAGCGATATTTTGATAACATAAATTGGCTTTTACGGGAAAACAACGAAATGTTTTAGCTTTTTTGTTAAAATAAATCAGTTTTTTCGTTGACATTTTTGTGCGAATATGTTAATATTATCATACTGCGAAATAATATGAAGAGCGTTGCGGCTTTTGTTTTTGGATATTTAAGTTGCAACTGCAAAAACAAAGGGTTTGCGTCTGCTTTCCGTGTTATGGCAGAACAATAAAACAAGAAAGGATGAAACCATGAGAAAACGTATTCTTAAGAAATCTCTCGCGATGTTCGTGGCGGTATTGATGGTAGTTTCATGCATGACTACTCTCTTATCCTTCGTATCGTTCGCGGGGGAAGCACCCGCCGCAAATGATACGATAGAAATTTCCCATGTCAATGCGTACACCTGGGGAGCTTATTATTCTCAAATCATTTACGGCAGCGGTAAAACACTAAACAGCGCATATGATACGGATTATGCATACTGGTTCGTGTTTGAGGTCCAGAAAATCGACGGTACGCTTACCGTAACCAAGGCTTTCGGTCCCGGCGTCGCCAAGGATAAAGCGATGATCGCTCCCGACGACGGATTTTTCCTCCTGGTATTTTCCAATACCGGCAACGCCACTTCGTGGGCTGCGGCCGGTAATCTCGCGGTAGGCGACACGCTCACCGCGGATTTTGATTACACCGTTAATAAATCTTCCGAAACACCAATAGGAACAATTACCATTCACAGAAATTACACAGGCACAAATCTTGCCGCCGGCATTACAGCGGAAGAAGCGGCGGACAGTGTCATAAGCAGTGCCAACAAGGACTGTGCGATATTGACCGACGGTGTATATGCCAACAGCGACAACAACACCTCCGGCGTCGGAATGTATTACAATAAAGTCCACGGCGAGGATACATGGGTATATCAGACCCTTATCTATGACCTCGGTGATATCAAATCAATTGAGGGCGTCAGAATACAGTCCTTTGCCAAATGGGGCGTATGGGTATCTCCTCAAATAAGAGTTTATACCTCAGGCAACAAAACAGATTGGACTCTCGCAAAGACCATAATACCGGACGGCGTCGATAAAGCAACGACGATACTCACCACAAGAGCCGATTTCGGAGCGATAGCCCAATACGTTAAATTTGAATTCGATTTCAGGTCGGAAGGCAATATGATAGGCCTTGCCGAAATCGAGATTCTGGGCGGCGAAGCCGTTACCGTTTCATCCAACGAAATGGCGTTTAACGCTTCCAACCTTTCCAAGCTTGCCGACGGCAGCTACGCGGCTGACGCGGCGGAATTCGGCGACGCCCGCCTTGTGGGCTTCAACTGGGAAGGCGATTACGGCTACAGCTACGCAGCCGGCGCCGAAAACGGCACCCACGACTTTTCCGCCATCCTCGACCTCGGCGCAGTCAAGGGACTTACCGGAATCAAAATAGGCGCTTACAAAGAACTTGCATCATTTGTGGATTTATCCACAGCGGTTAAAGTCTACCTTTCCAACGACGGCGTCAACTATGTTTCGTCTGCTTTGGGAACATGGGCTTCGACGGTAGACGGCCTCGTAGCCTCCACCGACAGAGAAGCCGGACTTAAGGGCGAATGCATTTACACCGACAGCTGGGTTACCAGAGCAGTGCTCAATGCCCGTTATGTCAAGCTGGTGTTCACCCTCACCGACCCCTTTATATTCCTTTCCGAAATAGAAGCGGTCACCACGGATGCCGCGGGACACGCGATTGACGAAGTGGAGCTCAAGGGCGTGGACGAGGAGCTTCTCGGCGAAACAGTGGTGGTTATCACCTCCGCCACCGACGGCTTCGTTATCGAGGACGTAAAAGACGTCGAAGGAGAACCTTATAAATTCGTATACAACAGTAACCTTACCTGGGCCAGATGGAATGTGGAAAAACAAGCTTATGTGGTAACCGATAACAGAATTAATCCATGGCCGGACGGACATACCGGAGTCGTTGAACTCGACGATGATGAAATACTTATCGCCGTTCAATCCGCCGGATCGATAACCTACACCGGTTCTCCCGCTAAATGGGTTATGTGGAAGCTGGAAGTAGGCACAGAGTTACATATTTATGACGATGTCATAACAATCGGTAAAACTCTCTCCGGACAAGAACAGAATACCTTCTTTACAGAGATTGACGTCGATACCACAGGCTGGACTCTGGTCAACGGAACAGATAACGGCGTATGGCAGACCGCTCTCGAAGAAGGCGTTACCAGAAACGAAAATTATTATTACAACGCATACATCGACGGAAGCGACGCAGTGGTCGAAATCGTCTATAGCGGTTCGCTTACCGGAACCGACGCTTCCTTCGGCAACGGCAACGGCACCAACTTCAGATTGTGGTATTACGTTCCCGGAGCAAAAATAGGCGATGTCGCCTGCACCACTTATACAACCATTTTAGACGTTTCTTATACACCTTCGGGCGTCAAGGACCGTTTCTTGAACAATACCAATCCCACCGGCAACACTGCAAGTGTGATATACGGTTATGATGTCACAGAAAAGCCCTATACCGTTGAATCGGTGGTGCCTTTCTTACAGGACGGGCTTTATGCCAAGATAACCGTTCCTCTCAGCGTTCTCGGCGGCACCAACGCTGTTGAACTTATGCTCACGGTTTCCAACAAAGACGCTACTCTCGGCAATAATGCGCTTATGAGCAGCGACTATATTAAGCCGTATTTGGAATGGAAAACCGATAAAGCGATATGCCTGTATCCCGAATATCCCGCGGGCGTCACTCAGCTTTCGGACTTCGACTATCTCCGCGGCAGCGAAGCCGACCTCACCGACGGCGACAAGCATACTGATTATGCAGGCTGGGGTGATGGGATCACCAATGCTCTTGTCATTCAGAATCCCGCTCCCACGACAGATAACGGCGAAATATCGCTTCTGTACAACCTCGGCGCTGTCGGTCATTACAACGGATTCACCGTATCTCTGTACCGTGATTACGCAGTAATGATAGGCACTCCCAAGGAGGTTACAATATCCTACAGCAACGACACGATCAATTTCACTACCATCGGCACTTACACCGTCAGCGACAGCAGCGCAACCACCGCGACCAACGGCGTGATCGACCTTGTTTGTGATTTTGAACAAGTCGTTTCAGCTAAATATTTTAAGCTGAATTTCAATTTCAGCGATGATACTTGGATTTATGGCGCGACTCCCGCCGGCGGAAAAATATTCTTTGAATTCGTGGCTTTAACCGAAATCAAAGCCGATTATACCGCTCCCGCGGTTCAACCCGCAACCCCGGTAACCCTTCCCGAAGGAGCAATAGGCATAGATTATGCAGGTTACAAGCACGCTTCATTCGTTTCCATCGTGGCGGGCGATGGGCTTACCGTTGCCGAACTCACCGCGAAGGGCAACAACGGCGCGGCGAAGGATATGAACTACGCTTATAACATCTCTAATTTCCATAACACACGAAGTAAGTAATGTTGCCATAGACAAGATAATAAGTATCTTTTTCATAAAATCCTCCATCTGAATTCCATTGTATCACATCTGGGATTCTGAGTCAAGGGTTAAAATCAATTTTAAAGTCTAAAAACCTATCACTGTGACCCTATAAATGATTTAGTATGTGTTTTCGGGTG
>JAQVQF010000243.1 GCA_028701715.1 Eubacteriales bacterium
GATGAGCGTGAACGCCGAATCGAGGGTGTCGTTGTGGTTGAGCAGCACAAAAGGATGGACGGGCGTGCCGCAGGAATACGCGCCGCCGCGCTTGCCTTCGTTTTCGTAAACATCAATCCAGCGGTTGTCGAAGCCTTCCTTTATATACGAAAGGTATTCCGTTCCCAAAGGCTTGAGCGCCTCGAGCACATACGCTTTGGCTTCCTCAAAGTTGACCTTGACGTCGGCCTCCGGTACCAGCGGGGTGTAGAGGTCGTACATATGCAGCTCCTCCACGCCGAGCAGCTTCTTGCGCAGCGCCATATATTTATGGAGACTGGGAAGATTGTCGTTGACGGATTTCACAAGGTTTTTATACACGGAAACGGGCACTTCCGTACGGAAGAGGGCACGTTCCATATTGGAATTGTATTTTCTCATTGAGGTATAGAATTTCTGCTGCTTGACCTGCCCGTCGAAAAGGGACGCCATTGTATTTTTAAAGCCTGCGTAGGTGTTGTAGATGGAATTAAACGCCTGCTTTCTCACATTGACGTCGCTCGATTCCATAAAGGGTATGAAGGTCGCCTGGGTGACCTTTTTGACGGTGCCGTCGGTGTCGGTAATGTCGGGGAATTTAAGGTCGGCGTTGGTGAACGCGGACGCCACGGTTTCCGGCACATCGGAAATTTCGCCCGACGCGGCGAGTATGGTTTCCTCAGCTTCGGAAAGAGTATGGTCCTTGTAGGCTCTTTGACGGCTTAAGGCGCGTCTGTAGTGCTCCAGTCCCTCGGTTTCCTTATAGAATTTTTCAAGCGTTTCCTCCGGGATCGCCACGATTTCCGGCCCTTCGAACGAAAGCTTGGCTGAAATTGAGGTCACAAGGGACATAATCTTCCCTAAAAAGCCCTGATATTTTGAATTACCCTTGTCCTCGTCGGATTTGAACATGGCGTAGGTATAGCTTTTTGTGGCGGAATCGTTGAAAGCCTCGCTTTTCCTTTCGTATTCCAGCAGGGCGTTCCCGTCAGTACCGAGCCTGCCCTTGTAGGTTGCCAGCTCGTCGGCGTCCTTGGCTATCTGCTCGCAGGACGCTTCCCAAGCCTCGTCGGAGGGAAAAAGGTCTTCGGTCGCCCAGGCCAGTTCTCTTTTAACTTCGCTTCTTATCATTGTTATGCTTTCCTTTCCGATATCGTTTGTTTTTTATGCTGTTTTGTGTTGTTTTTCCTTAATAAGATAATTATACCAGCTTTCTCAGTAAAATCAAGGTTTATTTTTAACCGATGTTGACATTAAAAGACTTGTTTGGTAAAATACTATACAGGGGAAGTGTTTCGTATGAATAAAAAAAGTTCAATTATTATTAAAAACATAATTATTATGACCGCCGGGGCGCTGGTGTACGCTGTCGGTGTTTCGATGTTTCTGGATCCGCATGACCTTGCTCCCGGAGGAGTCACGGGTATAGCGGTTATTATAAATCACTTTACCGGCTGGTACACCGGACTTATGGTGCTTGTCATGAACATTCCGCTTATGATAGCCGGGCTAATGAGGTTCGGCAGGGAATTTCTGGTTTCCACAGTGTGGGCAACCGTTATGTCGAGCGTTTTTATGGCAGCAATCACAAAGCTTATCAATGTGTATTCCTATCGTCCCATGGATGATTTTCTGCTGTGCGCCATCACCGGCGGCGCTCTTATGGGCATAGGGCTCGGCATTGTGTTCCGTCAGGGCGGCACCACCGGCGGGAGCGACATCATTGTTAAATTTCTGCGTCAGAAATACCGCCATATAAAGTCCGGGGTGCTTTTTATACTTCTCGATTCCGTCGTGGTCACCGTATCGGCCGTGGTTTATAAAAGCCTTGAACTGGGGCTTTATGCGGGTATCGCGGTGTTTGTCTGCTCGGTTGCCTTCAATTCCACGCTTTACGGTACGGACACGGCAAGGCTTGTATATATAATGTCGGAAAAGCCCGAAAAAATCACAAAGCGGCTGCTTAGCGACCTCGATATAGGCGTCACCTATGTTCAGGGCGAGGGTGGGTACACCAACAAGGAAAAGAGGGTCATATTGTGCGCTTCCAAAAAGAGGGTGTTTCCGCTTGTTAAGCAAATAGTACGCGAGGAGGACCCCGCCGCGTTTATGATAGTAACCTCCGCCAATGAGATATACGGCGAGGGATTTAAGCTGAACAACAATACGGAGCTGTAAAAATTATTAAGGATAAATAATGAATATAAGTAATGAATTGATAAAATTAAAAGCGGAAAACATATTGGGCGAAGCCGTTATTTCGGTTGAACCGTTTACGAATATAACAAACAATTATGTTTATCAAATAAATACGAAACATAAAAAGTATATATTGAAAATATATAAATCAGGCTGGCCCGAGGACGGAAAGCTGATATTTGTTAACCGGAAGCTTAACGAATGTAAAATACCGTGCGCAAAAATAATATATTACAGTCATGATGACGGCGATTTACAAAGCGGGCTTCTTATTGAGGAATTCCTGACCGGAAGCATTGCCGATAAAGTAAATTTAACCGTTGAACAGGAAGCCGAACTGTTTAAGAAGCTGGCGGCTTTCGCC
>JAQVQF010000064.1 GCA_028701715.1 Eubacteriales bacterium
TTGCGCGCGGCTCCCGGGCTTCCTTCAGGTGGGTATATGGGATCACTGACAAACACCGTGACAAGCGGGGGCAGCTTTTTAAACAGCTTCCGCCTTCTGTAAACAACCGTGACCGCCACGGCGGGAACCCCGAGACGTATGGGATAGGAAAAGGATTCCTCCGTAAAAGGTCTTATTCTGTTGTAAAACGGCCATATATGGGCTTCCGGATAAATCATCAGCGTTTGCTTTTTATTAATGTAATGCCTGAGCGCCTTGAGAAACTTCCGCGCTCCTTCCGGGGTGTCGGGCAGCGCGACGGCGCCCAGCATTTGAACAAGTCCGGATATATAGGGTATCGAAACTGAATCCGAAGCCGTAATTATCCTGCTTCTTTTGGGAAAAGAAACAAGCGTTGGTATGTATGAGTCGGCAATGCCGTTGGTATGGTTGGCGTACAGAAAGCACCCGGTTTTCAGCTTCCTGATTGCTTTGCTGTTTTTTACCTTCAAGCCGAAGGCGAATATACAAAACATATACAAAAGCGGTGTGGCGACAAATCTGTATAAAAGAAATTCGGTGGTCTGCCATAACAGGTTGCGACGTATATATTTATAATCCGGTCCCAGCTTTTTAGGCGTTATTTTATCCTTGCTAAAAGCGAAATCGTCGTTTAGCGCGTCGTCGTAATATATTGTCTTTTTCATTTTAACCGCAACATCCTATACCGTATAATATCCGCAAATTTAAATAAAAGCTATCATGCCGTATTATAACCTATTTTTAAATATATTGCAAGTATATGAACAAATAACGTTATATATAAAATGTTTAATTTGCTTTATACATGATATATATCGACAAACAATATCGTAAAATTTTTAGAATATTTATATATAATTCGACATTTTTCAACACTCAATCATGACGAGGTATGTAAAAAACCCGTAAAAATACGCGAATTTGGTTTTTACCATGTCGAACGCTTTTACTTTACAATGCTTTTCTTATATGTTACGATACTTTTCGGATATTATATATAAATTATTAATTGTATAAGCGGCAGAAATTATAACTTTCGACAAAGTAATTTTAGACGGAGGCAATAAAAATGAAAAGGATCAGAAAAAATTATGTTTCGGGCTTGCAAATCGAATTCCGTTTTGAAAGATTTGATGGTGAGTACATAATTTCCGTGTTCTATGCCGGAAAAAGCGAAACCGTATCTTTCCCCGATATCGAAGACGAGGTCAGCGCGACGGCGATGTTCGATCTCGTCGCAAACGGCAACGCACTTCCCGGTACGGTTAAGGACGTGCTTGAGGATTACTGCTTTCGTTTGACGATTCAAAATCATTTTTAGAATTATCTCTTGACAATAAATACTGCATATGATAGAATAGCGTCTGTTGACATGATGTAATGAAAATCACATTGTGTCAGGATTTCAAGCCGCTTTCTTTTTTATTTTCAAAATGCGGTACGGAGAGATGTCCGAGCGGTTTAAGGAGCTGGTCTTGAAAACCAGTGAGTCAGCAATGACCCGTGGGTTCGAATCCCACTCTCTCCGCCAAAAGCAACTTAATATTTCATATATAATTCACACACGCGGAAGTACTCGTATGACGAGTTGAGCGCCGCCGGGGGCGGATGAAGCGAAACGAGGAATGGCAAAAACAATGAGCTTTCCGAGTGAGCTGCGCGAACGACGGAAAGCGATTATGTTTTTAGCCGGAGAAGAGGCGCAGCCGCATAAATTTTCCAACAAAAACAACTTAATATTTCAGATATAATTCACACACGCGGAAGTACTCAAGTGGTGAAGAGGCGCCCCTGCTAAGGGTGTAGGTCGGGTAACTGACGCGAGAGTTCAAATCTCTCCTTCCGCGCCACGCATAAACCCCTTAAAATTACTGAAAACCCAGTATTTTTTAGGGGTTTTTGTTATCCAATACATTCTGTTTCGAGCCAAAAATATGTCGAATGTTGTCGATTTTTATGAGTGGAATTATTTTGTCTTTTATGGTAAAATAGTAAATATGATACCGGTATTTATATAGTGCGATAACTTAAAAATTTTAATTAATGGGGGCAGATAAGTTTGAAGAAGAACTGTCTTTTTATGCTCTTGATAAACATCTACATAATTCAATTTTTACTGTTATATATTCTGTCGCCATTTTTACGATTTATAGAATTTACTAATATTCCTTTATCTTCAAGTAAATATTTGCTCATTGCTTTATTTTTATTGTCATTTGTATTTATTATTATAAATATCGTAACTGCATTTACGGGATTAAAACAAACAGACAGCAACATAAAAAATAATATATTAGGCTTTATAATGAGATTAAAACTTGTATTTATACCTTTTTTTATTACTCATGCTTTTTATTTTCTCGTTATAATGGGCGGTACAGCAAACCCGTTTCTGTACATTTTATGGTTTATTCTTCCCTTTTTGTTCTTATTTTACGCATATTTGATTTTATTTACTACTTCGTCTTATCTGATTGTACAAATCATTAAAATGGGTAAAAGCGGCATGCTTACGAAGGGACAATGTGTTTTGCATATCATTATGCAGCTGTTATTCTTTGCCGATGTTATAGATTCTGTTTACTTATTTGTAAAATATAGAAAGCGCATCTGAGTATTAATAACAGGATACGGAATTTTCAGTTCCGTCATTCACTTATTATACCTTGCTTGGCATATTATGTCAAGCGACATAATAATTTAAGCGTGTTCAAATCACTCCTTCCGCGCTAAAAAACGTCTTGCTGTGCAAGGCGTCTTTTTAAACTGAAATATCACAATGTTCCCTGTCGTTTTACTTTTTACCGTTTAACGGAATAACTTTGTTAATATTTTGTAAACATATGCGGCAAGCCGCTCAATTACGCTTTATAAAACATTTATTATATGAAGCATATAAAAAGTAAACGTAGAATTCGGAGGGCTTGCGTATTATAATAAATTAACAGCATTAAAGCGTGCTTCTGTAAATAATATCCTCACGTTTGGGACCGTTGGAAATCATCGTAACCGGCAGACGGAGCTTATCTTCAATAAATTTTACATAATTCCGCGCCTGAGTCGGCAGAGCGTCGAAGGTTTTTATGCCGCTTATGTCGCATTTCCAGCCCTCGAGCATTTCGCAGACAGGCTCCGCTTTAAAAAGCTTAGCGGTCACAGGGAAATCCGTTGTGATTTCGCCGTCTATCCTGTAGCCCGTGCATACGGGTATTTCATCGAGATATCCGAGGACATCCAGCAGCGACAGCGCAGCTTCGGTCGCTCCCTGCAGCCTGCAGCCGTAACGGCTCGCCACGGCGTCGAACCAACCCACGCGGCGGGGTCTTCCCGTTTTGGCGCCGTATTCGCCGCAGTCGCCGCCTCTGCTCCTCAATTCCTCCGCCGCGCCGCCGAACAGCTCCGTAACGAAGGGACCCGCGCCCACACAGCTGGAATAGGCCTTGACCACCGCGGTTATGTTTTTTATGGAATACGGCGGCAGCCCCGCGCCAACCGCTCCGTATCCGGCAAGCGGCGAAGAAGAGGTTGCAAAAGGATATATACCGTTGTCGGGGTCGCGCAGCGTGCCGAGCTGTCCCTCAAGCAGTATGCTTTTATCCTCGCTGTACGCGTTTTGCAAAAAAGCTGTCGTGTCACGGATAAAAGGCTTTATTTTATCCCTGCAGACCGTAAGATATTTATAGACATATTCATAATTCAACGCTTCGTCATCGGTCGCTTCCCTGCCGTAGAGGGCTTCGGCATATGCCGATTTAAACTCGCAGACGCGTTTTAGCTTATCTTTCAGTCCGTCGGCGTAAAGCTCCGATATCTGAAACCCCGTTTTAAGGCATTTGTCCGCATAAAACGGAGCTATTCCGGACCTTGTTGAGCCGAAGCTATCCTTTCCAAGACGCTTTTCCTCCAGCCTGTCGAATAATATATGATACGGCATCATTAGCTGCGCTCTTTCGGATATCATAATTTTAGGCTCGGGTACGCTTTTGGCGGAAAGCGTTTCCAGCTCCTCGAAAAAGCTAATGGGATCAAACGCCACCCCCTGCGCTATTATATTCGTCACGTTTTGCCTGAAAACTCCGGAAGGCAGGATATGCAGCGCGAATTTCCCGTATTCGTTTATAACGGTATGCCCGGCGTTTGCCCCGCCCTGAAAACGCACCACTATATCCGCGTCACCCGCCAGACAATCCGTCAGCTTCCCCTTGCCCTCGTCTCCCCAATTGGCTCCCACTATCGCCCGTACCATAATATTTCCTCCGTTATATTTTGTCGGCGTTCGCAATGCGACTATCAAACATCACCGCGGTTATATTATAACGGAAGCGTTATCATAAGTAAAATATATATTTATTATATTATATATAATTTATAATTATACCAAAAGCAGCTCAAGCAGTTTTTCCGCAGCCTTTGAATTAATATCGTCCTTTTTAACGATACATATATTTCGTTTCGGTATTTCCAGATCGAGAGTCAGCTTGAAAACGCTTTTCTCCTCCATGGCTTTTTCCGCAAAATCCCTTACCACGCAGCCTATACCGAGCCCGCGCTTTACGAACTGCACTATAAGGCTGCTTGTGGCAAGCTCGAATTCGGGCGTTATATTCACATTGTTTTGACGCAGAAAATCCTCCGCATACCTTCTTGTGCTGGTGTTCGACTCAAGCATTACAAGCGGAAAAGCCGCAAGGCTCGCTGCTTTGAACGTATCCGACGCAAGACTTTTATATTCCTTTCCGCATATAAAAATATCCTCGATTTGTTTTACCGGTATCACGCCGTATCCGCGGGACGCCGTCACGGGCTCGGTCACCACGCCGAAATCGATAAGGTTACCGTCGAGCTTTTTAATCGTTTCGGGTGTGGGTCCGTTGGTCACGCTTATCCTGATTTTCGGGTACATACGGTGGAATTTTTCAAGATAAGGAAGGAGGAAGAATTCAAGCGTCATATCGCTCGCTCCGATATATATAACGCCGTCGTCAAGCGCAAGCTGCTCGCGCAGGCGGTTTTCGCCCAGCTGAAACTGCTCCACACCCTTTGACACATATTGAAACAGCGTCTTCCCTTCCGCGGTCAATGTAACGCCTTTGGAGGTCCTGACAAACAACGCGCATCCCAACGATCGCTCAAGCTGTTTAATGCTCTGGCTCACCGCAGGCTGAGAAACATAAAGCTTTTCCGCCGCCGCGGTGATATTTCCGCACAACGCCGTGTAATAAAAGATACGGTAACGCTCAAGGCTTTCGTTCATATAAACACCTCTTATACGATTGTTAAATTCTATAATATATGATTATTATACAACGTCATTAACGGAAAGTAAATATGCAATTGAAAGAAGGTTATCCAATGGAAAACAATGAAAACACAAAGTATACCTATCCCGCAAAGAAAAAATATGTATTCAAAATCACGGCAATCTGTCTTGCGGTATGTGTTCTTGCCGGGATCGCTTTCGGTGTTTATAAAATTACGGCAGGTTCCGATAAACCCGTATCAAAGGATTGGAGCATCGAGTCGAACACAGCGGGAAACATAAAAATGCGTATGGCCGACGCGGGACGAACGGTAACATTGAATGTCGATTACAGCGCGCTTTCGGAAAGCTCATCCGTAACCGAGGACTTTGACGCCGAAACCGACATTTTTATTAAAATGTTCGGTGAATGGCTGACTTCGATTTGCAAATCAGATTATGACAGGCATTTTTCACTGTTTCAACCCGAATTTGTTCAGTCTATGTTTACCTCTCGAATAGCAAAAGAAGGATTAAGCTACGATGAAGCCATCGCCAATATCCATGAAATAGGTTTCAACGCTTACGGTTATTATTCCATGGAGTTTAGATATTCTCTTGTGCATATCACCGTACCTGACGAAGAAGAGCTTGAGTCGATACGCGACACATATACTCATAGATTTTCAGAAGCCGGACTTGATGTATCAAAAATCGAAGCTTTTATCCGTTATGATTTTGCTGACCCTGAAATAATTATCAACGAATGTTATTTAACAAATACCGATGATGATTTATTTGGTAATTTTTTGTTTTACAAATATAACGGCATATGGTATATTTTTCCCAATCTTATGGAAGACGACCATTCGATAGATCTCGCTTACGGCGACAACAGCTATTATATAACCGAAGCAACCGTCAGCGGAGTGGTTGAGGACGTGGGAAAATATTATGTCGTACTCATCGGCGGAATGAATTTTCTGGTTGAAAACACAGACGGCATTTCCATAGGCGACAGTGTGACGGTCATATATTATTCCGCAAGTCCTTATCTGTGCAAAATAGGCAACGACAGCATTTGCAATATACATACCGCAAAAGCTGTTATCCCTTCCGGCGTACAGAATTAAATAAATCTTACAAAAAAGCAGCGGGAAGCACCGATTGGTGAGTTTTCCGCTGCTTTTTTGTTTACCATTATACATATAATCTTGATAATTTGAATTTATTATAGTATAATAATGCCGGAGAAGCTGTCCATTTATTGCTTTTGAAAGGTTGCTGCTATGAAATTTGTTAATTTCCTTCTCGGTCTGCTCGAAGGCTTATTAAAAGCCGTAACGCGTTATTGGGCTGTGTTTATCTGCCTTACGGCAATGGCGACGCTTAATATAATATCCATTGAAACTGACGCAAATTACGAAAGGTCGATCATCGCCCTCGCTTTCGGCGTATTCTGTTTTCTCGCGGCGCAAAGCCTGACGGAACGCTTTTCCGAAAAATTTATCCCGCACCTTGCCGTTTATTCGGCGGCGTTCCTCGCTTTCGCGGGTTATTTTACCTATGTCAAGACGCTGGAGAGCATTGACAATATTGTCGGCATAAAGACCGTCACGCTTATGTTCGCGCTGCTTGTCACCTTTATCTGGATTCCGTCTTATAAAAACAAAGCGGATTTCGGCGGGGTATTCCTTTGCGTGTTCAAAGCAAGCTTCACCTCGGCTTTCTTCTGCGGCGTCATATTCGGCGGAATTTCGCTTATTTTAGCCGCTGCCGACGCTCTGCTGTTTAATATAAGCTCAAAAGCCTTCCTGCATACGGCCAATATAGTGTGGGTGCTGCTGGCGCCGATGCTGCTGCTTTCCCTTATACCCGTATTCGCCGGAAAGAACAGGGACGCCGACGGTGATAATATAAAAAAGGCGCAAAGCTATCCGAAATTTCTTGAAACGCTGCTGTCTTATGTTCTGATCCCTCTCATATCGATTTATACGCTGGTGCTTATCGTTTACACCGGTAAGACTATCATATCCTCGAGCTGGGACGACAACCTTCTTGAGCCGATAATACTGTCTTATCTTATAGCCATGCTTATACTGTATCTGCTGGTTTACAGGCTTGACAACGCTTTTTCACGGGCCTTTGTTAAAATAGCTCCTTTGATCTTAGCGGTTATCGCGCTTTTCCAGCTTTCCGCTTCAGTTATCGCCTTCATCGACGGCGGTATGGTGGTGTCGCGCTATTACATTATTATGTTCTGCATTTACGCGATAATCTGCGGTGTTTTGCTTTTCATGCGTTCTAAAAAAAGAAAGGATTATATCGCATATCTTGCGGTGATATTCGCTCTTGTTTGCGTGATACCGTATGTCGGCGCGTTCGGCGCGAGCGCAATAAGTCAGAGCAACCGTGTTGAAAACACTCTTATTAAAAACGGTATGCTTGAAGACGGTAAAATAATAAAAAAATCTGATATTCCCACAGAGGATATGGAAAAAATAGAAGACGGCATATATTATCTGTATCAAATAAAAGCGCTTGACCGTCTTGATTTTTTGCCCGTAAGCTTTGATCCGTATAACGGATTTTACAATGTTTTCGGCTTTGATTCGAATGACATAAAATATAATTACATTACAAAATCCTTTGAGCTTGACAGCGGTACGCCTGTCGCGACCGAAGGTTATAAATATCTGTATGACACGGCGTTTTACCTTACCGGTAAAAACGTAAATAACGAATTGTTCGCTTTTACCGCGGATAATGCTGATTATAAAATTAAGCTCATCGAAGCGGACAACGCATATTATTTTATATTTTTAAAGGATAATGCCGAAATTATAACCGTTCCGATAAAGGATGTTATTGACTTAATGAGCGGTTACCCGGAGGGGACCACGGTCCTGAAGCAGGATAAGCTGGCTTTTGATTATGAAAACGAATCGATATATATCAGGCTCGTTTACAAATCGGTAAGAATGAATGTATTCGATAACGACACCGAGCTTTACGCAAATGTTTATATTCTCTTTACTCTGAGGTAAAACTGACGGATAACGGTTGAATAAGCAGTCGATTATCGGCGTATTCCACATTGTTTTAATAAGGCTTTAATGTTATAATCGCCCTGAAATAGCTTTTTGCTTAAAAAGGTAATAATTTCTCAACCTCAGAGGAAAAGGCGGTCATGACAATGTCTGAAAATAAAGCATCGGCATACGAAGCGTCCTCCAAAGCCGGAAAACACAATGCCGAAAACATGATACCCGCTTACGAGCATCTGTTTGACGATGAAAAGCAGGCTCCGAAACGCAAAACGGGTATTTTATACAAGCTTTTCAAAATGAACCGCAAAAAGCTGCTGTCGGCTCAGCTGGTTTATATTGTCAAAGCGTCGCCGGTATGGATAATGCCGATTATTACCGCGGAAATAATAAATATCGCGGCGAAGCCGTACGATTCGACGACCTTTACCGCAATCGCCGTTTACACTGCAATCCTTGTGATTGTACTTTTGCAAAACGTACCCACACACGTGCTTTACGCCAAAATGATAAATACCGTGATGAGGCGTATAAACGCGGGGATGAAAAGCGCGCTGGTCCGCAAGCTCCAGCGGCTTTCGATTACCTATCACAAGGAAATAGAATCCGGCAGAATACAGTCGAAATTTTTACGCGACCTCGAATCTGTTGACGCGATGATACGCAATATTGTAATAACCCTGATACCCGCGTTCATAGGCGTCCTGATATCCATAGGCATATCAACCTTCAACGCTCCGGTTATGACGCTGTTCTTTATTGCGATCGTTCCCGTTAATATTTTTGTGGCGAAGCTGTTTGGCAAGCGGATAAAAACGCAGAACCGCGAATTCCGTCTTGAAAACGAAAGCGTGTCCGCTAAGTTTACATCCATGCTGACGCTCCTTCCCGTCACAAAAGCGCACGGGCTTGAAAGAAACGAAATCAATTCGTTTGACAGCGAGGTTGAAAAGCTCATGCAAAAGGGTCTGAAGGTAGACAACACCAACGCCTATTTCGGCTCGTGGTCGTGGGTTATAAGCAATATTATCAGCGTTGTATGCCTTATATTCAGCGCGTTCCTCGCCGTCAGAGGCGTTATAAATGTGGGCGATATAGTGCTTTATCAAGCGCTTTTCGGCTCTATAAACGGCAACGTGCTGGCTATAATCAACTCGTATCCCGCGCTTGTAACGGGCTCGGAGGCGATAAGCTCCGTTTCGGAAATAATGATTTCCGACGACGTAGAACACATAGGACGCAAAAAAATATCACATATAAAAGGTAATATCGCTTTTAATCATGTTTGCTACAGCTATCCGGACGACCCGGAAAGCTATGTCATAAACGATTTTAGCCTTGACGTTAAGGCCGGTGAATGTATCGCGGTCGTGGGGCAATCCGGATCGGGTAAATCCACCGTGATGAATTTGATTATCGGCTTTTTAAAGCCTACGGAAGGTCATATTTACATAGACGGCGTGGATATGAAGGAACTTGATCTTACGGATTACCGTCATCAGATCTCGGTCGTTCCCCAGAACAGCATACTCTTTCCCGGAACGATAAGGGAAAACATCACCTACGGGCTGCAGTCCATTCCGCGGGAAAGGCTTGAAAATGCTCTCGAGCTTGCCAATATAAACGAATTCGTAAAAAGCCTTCCCCGGGGGCTTGACACCCCCGCGGGCGAGGCGGGCGGCAAGCTTTCGGGCGGTCAAAGGCAGCGTATAACCATCGCAAGGGCGTTGATACGCAACCCGAAGATACTTATACTCGACGAAGCGACCTCGGCTCTCGACAATCTTTCCGAATACCACGTTCAGCAGGCTATCGAAAAGAGCAAGCAGGGCAGGACCACCTTCATTGTGGCGCACCGCCTTTCGACCATAAGGAGCGCCGACCGCATTGTTGTAATGGAAGCCGGACGTTGTGTCGAAATCGGTACCTATGACGAGCTTATGGCAAAGCGCGGCAGGTTTTACGAAATGAAGGCGTTAAACGAAATGAGCGTAACAAAAGAAGAAGCGCTTGAATAGCAATTCTGTTTATCGTTA
>JAQVQF010000065.1 GCA_028701715.1 Eubacteriales bacterium
TTGTTCATGCGGCGTATGCCGCATAAATTCATAAAAACTGAAGTTTTTATGAATTTACAGCATTTCTTGATGTCTCACTGAATCCGGCGTATTTATTATGCCGGATTCAAGTGCAAGGTTTTTACATTAAATTATGTAAAAACCTTGCACTTGAATAAATCAAAAAACCGGAAAAGCCGCATCGCGGCTTGGTTTTTGATTTATTCAGTGGACATTATATAATGTAAAAAACGCCCTTGCGGACGTTTTTTTATTATACAGATGCTCTATAAACGGCGTATATTTAAGTTAATGAGCAATCCCACAAAGGATATGCCGGTAAGTATCGCAAAGGTCGGTATATACGAGCCGGACGAGGATACCAGCATCCCCGAAAGCGTCGGGGCGAAGGACGCGGGGATAAGTATAAGGTTGAGCAGGCTGAAATTTAGAGCGAAGTTTTTCAATCCGTAAAATTCCGCCGTGAAAGCCGCCGAAACGGTGGGCGCGAAGCCGTATGAAAAGCCGCATATCAACAGACCTGCAATGCCGACGGCGGTCGAGCCAGTAATAAATCCTATAAGCGATATGCCCGTGGCGGCAATGACGACCGAGCTTGTAAGATATTGAGTTTTACGCAGACCGAAAGCGTCAAAAAACAATCCGCTGGCGATACGTCCGAGGGAATTGCATACGGGTACGAGCAATGCGACGGCGGTGATCCCCTCCACAACTCCGAGATCGCCCATCATATTTTTTGCGTCCGCTATCGCGGTGCTGCCCACGGCGGCAAAAAGCATGAAAAATACAAACAGCATCCAGAAGGAGGAACGCTTGATAACCTCGCGGGTTTCGTAATTTACGGTTGAAACGGCTCTTTTCCCCGCGCGAACCGGGAAAACGGTACCCGCCTTCGGGAACTTTACGAACACCGCGGCAATCAGCATCACGGCGCCTATAAGTATACCGAAAAGACGGTAGGTTTTTTCCCAGCCGAAGGATTCCATTCCGAACAGCTTATCCGTGATAAGGCCGATAAAGAAGGCGCCCAGGCCGAACGCCATCATCAACGCTCCGGAGGAAAGGCCCTTTCTGTCGGGGAACCAGGAATTTGTGGCGGATATCACCACGTTATACACAATGCCCACGCCCGCGCCCATCATTATGCCGTAACCGATATACAGCACGGCGATGCTGCTGTCACCGTTGATGAAGGATACGAGTATCAGTCCCGCAGAGGTAAGAACGGCGGCGGCGATCAAGCGTATCGCGGGGGAAAGCTTTTTGGAAAGCAGCCCGGATATAAAGCCGCCTATGCAGAACAAGCACATGGTAATGGTAAAATTGAGAAGCAGCTTGGGTTCGGACCAGCCGAAATCCATAAAAGGTTTTCTTATAGTCGACCACGCGTAAATGATTCCGGAAAAAAGCAATACCACAACGCCGAGAGCAAGTCTCAGCCATCTAAATTTAACGGATTTGTCCATTTGATATTTTCCTCCTGTTATGATTTGTTTTGCGCGTCCACAAGGGAAGCGGCGCCGTACATGGCGCGGAGCTTGGGCTTTTCTATTTTGCCGGTCGGATTTCTGGGAACATTCGCGAAAATAATTTTACGCGGTCTTTTATATCTGGGCAGCTTTTGACAGAATTCGTTAATTTCGTCCTCGGTGCAGGTCATACCCTTTTTAATCTCTATAACCGCCGCGGCGATCTCGCCCAATCTCGAATCAGCAAGCCCTATTACCGCCACATCCTTGATTTTGGGACACGCGGAAAGAAAATCCTCTATCTGCACGGGGTACAGATTTTCACCGCCTGTGATTATAACATCCTTTTTACGGTCGACGAGGAAAACAAAGCCGTCCTCGTCCTCACGCGCCATATCCCCGCTGAACAGCCAGCCGTCCTTGAGCACATCAGAGGTGGATTTTGCGTCGCGGTAATAGCATTCCATGACGCCCGGGCCTCTTACGCATAGCTCCCCGACCTCTCCCGGCTTTACTATTTCGCCTTTTTCGTCGCATATTTTCGATTCCCAGCCGTAGCCCGCCTTGCCTATCGCGCCCACCTTGTGAATATTTTCCACCCCGAGATGCAGACAGCCCGGGCCTATGGATTCGGAAAGGCCGTAATTGGTGTCGTATTGATGGTTCGGAAAATATTCCATCCATCTTTTAATAAGGCTTTGCGGCACGGGCTGGGCGCCTATGTGCATAAGTCTCCAGCGGGAAAGATCGTAATCCGAAAGCTTAAGCTCCCCGCTGTCAAGCGACGCGAGGATATCCTGCGCCCAGGGCACGAGCAGCCAAACTATTGTGCATTTTTCCTCCGAAACCGCGGAAAGGATATATTCCGGCTTAGTACCCTTAAGAAGCACGGCTTTAGAGCCGGCGAGGAACGAACCGAACCAGTGCATCTTGGCGCCCGTATGATAAAGCGGAGGGATGCAGAGGAATATGTCGTCGCGGTTTTGCCCGTGATGGTTTTGTTCCACCTCGCAGGAAAACGTCAGACTGCGGTGCTTGTGAAGTATGGCCTTGGGAAAGCCGGTTGTACCCGAGGAAAAATAGATCGCCGCGTAATCGTCGTCGGTTAAGGGTTGTCCCTTGAATTCGGAGGATTTGTTTTCCGTCAGTTTCCCGTAGCTTTCTGCAAAGGTCGGACATACTCCGTCGCCGACAAACATAAGGTTGCGGTTGATGCCGATTTTTTCGACAACCTCCTCCACACGGCCGATAAATTCGGGCCCGAACACCAGCGCGTCCGCTTCCGAAAGATTAAGGCAGTATTCGATTTCATCGGAGGAATACCTGAAATTCATGGGCACCGCCATCGCACCGGTTTTGAGCACACCGAAATAAATCGGCAGCCATTCGAGACAGTTCATAAGCAGAATTGCGATTTTGTTTCCCTTCCCGTAGCCCATCGCGGTGAGCGTATTGGCGAAACGGTTTGCTTTCGCGTCGAATTCCTTCCAGGTCATCTCGGTGCGGTAGGGCTTGTCGGAGGTCGGTTCGATAAGGCTGTACTCCTTCCACAGCATTTTTTTCGGATGGTATTCGGGATTCAGTTCGACGAGAGCCACTTCGTCACCGTAGAGCGAGGCGTTTCTTTCAAGGATATCGGTAATGGGCATATGGGTTTCCTCCAGTTTTAATAAAAATAAAGACCGCTTTCGCGGTCTTTTTGTAACAAGTTTCTGCAATTAAGCCGTAACTTATCAGACCGCGCCTTTAAAGTAAGCGTAGTAATAATAAGAATAGGCGTACACGCAGTTAAAGAGCATTTTGCCCCTCCGTTTTAACAATTTAATGTAATATAACACATATATGTTTTGTTTGTCAATAGATTTTCATATAATTTTAAATTTATTTTGAATATTTATTCAATTTTATACAATATCTATCCCACAGTTATATTTACCGTACATTCCGCGGAATCGCCGAGATAATTGTTATAGGTATATGTGAAGCTGTCTGTACCCGTAAAGCCCTTGTCGGGATAATAACTGAACGTTCCGTCGGAATTGACAGTTACAGAACCGTGAGACGGAGAGGTGCCTATGCTGTAACGTGTCCTTTCGTCATATTCCGCAAGCTTTCCGTTGAATATAGTATTCCTGTCACACTCAAAGGACAACGCAGAACGGATATCCGGTATTCCCGTTAAAGCTTTTTTGGCGAAAAGATAGGTGTAATAATACTGAAGCCGCGGCAGCATGCCGGAGCTGTAGCACATCGAAGCAAAGAAATTGGAATCGTCATAATATATATGCACCGTGTTTTCCATATAGCCGTAAACACAGCCGTAATACAAATATTCCAGATATCTGCTTACGTAATATATGTCGCCGTAGGATTGATACGCCACCTCAAGCTCAACGCACATACCGTACTTTAACGCGTTATCGACAACCGTTGAAAACCTGTCGATACCCGCTTCAAGCTTAAACGCATAATTCGGCTGCATACAGGTGAGGTCGAAGCCAATATCGTTGCAGAAATAGAATTTTTCCGCGTTAAAATAGGGTATCCATAAATAATTCCCGCCGAATTCGTGTATATATTCGCCTGCTTCGGTCATTATTGCCGAATTGTCGTTATAAAAATCCACCGCCTCGTTGAGCCAATAAAAGCCGTCAAGAGCTATATTCTGATAATTTCTTTCGTTCAAGGTATCGGTACAGAGGTTTAAAAACCACATCACCGCCTTGCGGCGTCCTTCGGCGGTCGTCAGATTTTCGCTCACGCCGTCACCGTCAACGTCTCCGAAATTTGAAACCTTGTCGGAAACGTTAAGAAGTGCGATATATACATAAACCTTGTAATTATCGTCAAGCCCGAGAGCCTGCTTGACGGTCCCGGCGACCTCGTCGAGCTTATCCAATCCGTTTTTGCCGTCGAAAACCACATTTAAAAAGGTCGTCCAATCGGCTTTATCCGTATCCCCGATAGCGGTATGACCCGAAGTAAGCGTCCCGCCCGACGGAGTATACAGGAAGCCGTCCATGAAGGTGTCTATAATATTGCCTTCCTCGTCGAGGTAAGCTAAATACGGCAGCAGAGTGTTTTCGTTCCCCTGATCTCCGAATACCAATGCGATATTCGTCGCTTTTATGGGGGTGTTGTCATTGCCTGCAAAATTATCAACCGAAGCACGCGTATAGAATGTCACGGGCTTTATACCGCTGTCAAAAATGCTGTCGGTCTGCTCCGTCACCGCCTTAGTTCCCCATATCTCAAGCTCGTCGATGAAGCAAAAGCCTCTTGATTTAATCATTATCCTGACAAATCTCGCGGAATATGCTTTTTCAAACTCCTCTTCGAGCATTACGGCAACACTGTTCGCGTCATTTCGTTCATAATAACGGTCAGAAACCATATACCAGTCCGTGCCGTCGTCGGAAAGATAAATCCTTATATATTCGGGATTATATATCCCCCAGCTTTCCTGCAGGAGTATGTTTATTTTAAAGCCCGTGACGGTACTTGTCTTTTCAAGGTCATAGAATATATCCCTTGAACCGCCCGTGTTGCTTATCTCAAACCATTCGCCGCTGTAGCAGTATGTGCTTTTTGCGTATTTGCCGTTTGTAAGGAGCAATGAAGTCTGCGGCGTGTCGTCGGAGATCGCGGCGTCAAGGTATTCGGAGGAGCTTATCTGCTGGGTTCTGCCGGCGATAAGATTTTGCAGGGTATTATAATCATCATCGCTTTGATTCCAGTATTCGGGCGAGGTAACGACGGGAAGATTCAGTTCCGGATAAACGGTGCCGCCGCCGAAGCTTTCGCCGCTGCCCGCGTACACCTGCGCTTCCTCAATCCAGTAATAGCCGCTGCCGGAAGCGAAAGAAAATTTAATATACCTTGCTTTGATATATTTCGCCAAATTAATGGTATAGGTATAGTTCGGGCAGGCTGCCGGAGCGTACACACGGCCTATTATATAATAATCCTCGCCGTTTTCGGAAGCGTAAAAATCTATGTAATCAGGATATTTGACATCAATTCCCTCCCCGAGCGTATAAAGCCTGAAGGAATATAAATTATCGTAAACCTTTCCGAGGTCAAGGGTTACGAAAGGTGTTTCCTGAGCGGATATTCCCAGCCATACATCGTTGTCGAAACGGCTTGACAGCACACCGCCTGCGGTAAGTTTGGGCGGGTTTTCCTCTATGCTTTCCGGCGCTCTTTGGTCAATACCCGCGGTGCTGACGGTATATGCCATACCCTGAGCCACATTTTTTGAATAGGTCTTATCGACCGTTACGCCGGTGGTGAGATTGTTTATCGCCGTGTAATCGTTACCGTCCGCGGCGTATTCCTCCGCGACACGATTTAATTCCGCCGACTTGGGAGGGATGTTCGCATATATCAGCACCTCGTCGGTAAAGAAGAACCCCGCGCTGCGTGTAATTCTGAAGCGGACATAGCGCGTATCGGCGGGTTCGTCCAAAGCATAAACGGCGTTGCACATGGTATGATCTACATATTCGTCTATCTTCGCGCTGCCCTTGTACGACCATTCCTTGCCGTCTTCGGAAAAATAAACGGTCACCCTGCTCGGCAGTCCTATTCCGTATATATTCATGGCAAGCAGTCTGATGTTAAATTCATATACGCCTTTGCCGTCCTCGCCCAGATCGATATTAACGGATATATCGCTTGTGTAACCCGCAAGCTTTCCGTCGAGGAAGCTTGCGCCCTCGTCGCAGGCGAGAATGCCGTCGGTAAGCTGCTGTTCAAATAAATCAGGATATATGGGATCGGCGGGGAATGACACCGTATAGGCTTTGCCGACGCTCACAAGCGTGCGGTAATTTATTTCCTTATTGTCAGGCTCGCTGACTTCGGTACTTGTTTCTTCGCTGACGTCTGCGCTTATGTCGGAAACCGCCGAGCCGTTATCGTCTCCGCCGTTCCCGCAGGATGTTAGTCCAAGGGACGCGAGCAAAAATGCCGTGACAAGCAGAAATGAGATGGATTTTTTCATACTGACTCCTAAATATTTATTAAACTAATCTTAAAAAACGTGAAAATGATACTATTTTAAGTTTTAACTTGCAAAAGCAAGTTTATATGCTATAATTAGGGCGTATTGAAAAATTGCGAATGAGTTTATCGGTCACCGCAAAGCCCGTGACGCTTAAATAATATGTTTAAGGCATGCGTTAACGCATATAGATTTATATTTATATTTATTTAATACCGCCACACTAATGAAAGGTATGCTTAAAGATGAACATAACCGTTGTATGTGACGTGCTGGGGCTTGAAAACAACGGCACCTCCATAGCAGCCATGAACCTAATACGATCGCTCAAGGCTAAGGGTCATAAAGTTAAGGTTATATGCCCTGATTCGTTCCGCAGGGATGAGGAGGGCTTTTATATAGTGCCGACAATGTCTTTCGGCGATTTTATTAACGCGTATGTGGAAAAAAACGGCGTTGTTATCGCCAAATGCGACGAAAATATTATGCGCGAAGCCATTCGGGGAGCCGATGTTGTACATATAATGCTGCCCTTTCTTTTGGGGCATAAAGCGCGGGTGATCGCCAACGAGATGAATATTCCTATCACGGCGGGCTTTCATTGTCAGGCGGAAAACCTTACGTGTCATTTGTTTATGATGGACGCGAGGTTTGCCAACCATATGGTATATAAGCTTTTCTATTCGGTGCTTTATAAATACTGCGACGCCGTACATTATCCCGCCGAGTTTATAAAAAACGTTTTTGAATACGAAATTCAACAAAAAACAAACGGCTATGTCATATCAAACGGAGTGCGCGATATATTTAAACGCAGCCCGCAGGAAAAGCCGAACAATTTCAAGGATAAATTCGTCATTCTTTTTGCGGGACGCATTTCCAAGGAAAAAAATCAAAAAATACTAATCGACGCCGCTTCCGTATCCCGGCATAAGGATATAATACAGCTGATCTTTGCCGGCAGCGGACCGATAGAACAACAGCTGAAGGAATATGCGGGTCAAATGCTGCCCTGTCAGCCGGTTTTCGGCTTTTTAAGTCAGGATGAGCTGGTTAAAACGATTAATTATTCCGATCTTTACGTTCACCCCGCCAAAATTGAAATAGAAGCCATTTCCTGTTTGGAAGCGATAACCTGCGGGCTTACGCCGGTTATCGCAGATTCACCGCGTTCGGCAACGCGCTTTTTTGCCATGAGCGAAAAGAATCTTTTTAAATACGACGACGCGTGCGATCTTTCCTCCAAAATAGATTACTGGATCGAAAACCCCGAAGAAAGGAAAAAATGCGGCGAAGCCTATTGCGATTACGCAAAAATATACGCCCGCGATTACTGCATGGATAAAATGGAGGAAATGTTGCAAACCGCGGCGAATTTAAAAAGCCGGGTAAACTCATAGCAACCGCTATTCCGCTTTTTCCGCCGGCAGAAAAACGGTAAATTCAGTACCCGCTCCCGGTTCGCTTTTAACCTCCGCCCTGCCGTTGCACAGATCGAGAATTCTTCTGACCAGGGTTAGCCCCAAGCCGTTACCTTCGGAACGGTGCGAAAGATCACCCTGGTAAAATTTATCGAAAATATGCGACAAGGTATCCCCCGACATCCCGATACCGTCGTCCGTGACGGTTACGGTTACGAAATCCTCGCCCTTTTCAAGAGTGATGTCGATTTCGGAATCATCTTTGGAATACTTGACGGCGTTGCCGATTATATTCGTCCAAACCGTGGAAAACAGCCCCTCGGAGGCATAATACCAAACCTCCTCCATACCGATGTTGAAGGTTATGCCCTTCTTGCTCCAGCGGTTTTCAAGCGTAAGTATGGACTGTCTGATTTGCTCGTCGAGCCGAAACCAGGTTTTATCTGTAATGATATTCTGCGTTTCCAGCTTGGAAAGCAGCAGTATGTTCCCCGTCAGCTCCGAAAGCCTTTTTGAATTGAAAAGTATTTTTTCTATATATTCGTCCTTTTCCTCGTCTGTCAGCGATTTATCCTGCAGGAGGGTGGCATAGCCTTCGATGGCGGCAATGGGCGTTTTGAATTCATGGGACACATTGGTCACAAAATCGTTGGAAAGCGCTTCGTTGGTACCCAGCTCCTTGACCATGGCGTTAAAGCTGTTTATAACCGTCTGAATTTCGTCAATATAGCTTTTCGCGTCGAGCGTGGCGTTAAAATCGCCCTTTGCGACGCGGCTTGAAAGTTCCGAAAGCTTTGTTACGGGTGTAATAATGTTTTTACCGAGCATAACCGCCGCAAAAAAAGTGACGATTACGCTTATTACAATTGTCGTGACAAGGGCGATGGAATAACCGCTTTCGTCGCTTTGTATAACGCCGAAATGCTTGAACAGCACCACTGCTGCGACGCCGAGAAACATGGTGCCCGCCATAACCGCCGCAAGCAGAAGTATGTAATATAACCCTATGCGCCATTTTTTATCGCCGGTCATTTTACACCGCCTTTTAAATGTTTTTATATAACAAGTGTTTTTTATTTTCTTACCGCCTTATATCCCAGTCCGCGTACCGTTGCAATTTCAAAATCGGAATTGTCGCGGAATCTGTCGCGAAGTCTGTTTATATGAACATCCACGGTTCGGTCTTCGGTTTCCGAATCGATACCCCATATATCGTCCATCAGCTGACGGCGGGTAAATATGCGGTTGGGATAAGAGACAAGCTTGTATAACAGCAGGAATTCCTTTTGCGGGAGCACTTCCCTCGCGTTGCCGCAGTATACCGTCATGCTGTCGTATTCCAGCGTCAGACCGCCTATGGTCTGCTTCCTTTCGCTTATTATCTGAGCGCGCCGCAGCAGCGCGCCCACGCGAAGCACCATTTCGTTGACGTTAACCGGCTTGACCATGTAATCGTCCGCGCCGGTGAGAAAGCCCTGCTGCATGTCGCGGAAACCGTCCTTGGCGGTGATTATCAGCACGGGTATGGCGCTGCCGGTTTCACGCAGCTTTTTAATCAGCTCATATCCGTCCATTTTTGGCATCATAAGATCGGATATTATCAGGTCAATATAATCACCGTCGATTATTTTCATGGCTTCGTCGCCGTCGGATGCGCCGATTGGCTTATATTCGTTCTTGGAAAGCACCTTTATAAACAGATTTCTCAATTCGTTATCATCTTCAACAACAAGTATCCTGAACATAACAGCTCCTTTATAAACGCTTATTATACTGTTTTTCCAAACAGTAATCCGATATTTCAATTATGCCATAATTCGCGTCAAATATCAATATGTTTTTAATAAGAAACTCAGAATGTCATTAAGTTTTCGTTCACCTTAATTGGGATATTTTAAAATAAAACAATATTATCAATATAACCGGGGAGATTTTTATAATATGAGACACATTTTCGTAGTCAATCCCGCGGCGGGCACAAAAAATGCCTACGCGGACATAAAGGCGGACATAGAAAAATACAAAAAACCGCTCGATTATACGATATACGTAACATCCCGCCCCCTTGACGCCACGAAATATGTCAATACATACTGTACGGAGCATCCAGAGCCCGTGCGCTTTTACGCCTGCGGCGGCGACGGTACCCTCAACGAGGTGGTAAACGGCGCGGCGGGGCATCCCCAGGCGGAGGTCGCGTGCTATCCCTGCGGAAGCGGCGACGATTTTGTCAAATATTACGGAGGAAAGGAAAGCTTTCTTAATCTTGCACGGAATATCGAGGGTAAAGCCGAGGAAATCGATCTCTTAAAGGTTGGCGACAGATATTCCATAAACGTAATCAGCTTCGGCTTTGACAGCGTGGTGGCAAAGCCCATATCCAAGGTAAAGCGTAAAATAATTATCGGCGGCAGGAATTCGTACGCCACCGGTATCGTCCGCGG
>JAQVQF010000066.1 GCA_028701715.1 Eubacteriales bacterium
CCTTCGATATTCGTCAGATGAAAAAAGCCCTCGTATTTTTCCGTATGCTCGGGTCTTTCCCATGCGGGAAGAAGCGTATTAAGCTCATAGGCTATCTGTACGGCGTTTATCATCTTGTTTTTTGCGGTGCCGGGATGGATGGAATTGCCTGTCACGGTTATAGCCGCTGAAGCGGCGTTGAAATTTTCATATTCGATTTCGCCCAGTTCCCCTCCGTCGACGGTGTAGGCGTAATCCGCGCCGAAGCCTTCGACATCAAAGAGATCGGCGCCGCGCCCTATTTCCTCGTCGGGAGTAAAGCCTATCAGAATATCCCCGTGTTCCTCGTCGCCGTTTTTCAGACGTATGACCATATCCATAATTTCTGCTATGCCGGCTTTGTCGTCCGCTCCGAGCAGGGTCGTACCGTCGGTGACTATAAGCTCGTCGCCGATATAATTGTTAAGATTGGGGTAATCGGCAACAGTCATAATAATACCGAGCTTTTCGTTCAATACAATATCTCCGCCTTCATAACGGATTATCTTCGGTGAAATATTATAATCGGACATATCCGGAGAGGTATCCGCATGAGCGATAAAACCGATTTTCGGGCAGGGCTTTTTGGTGTTTGAGGGAAGCTTTGCGTAAACATAGCCGTCGCCTTCATGTCTTATGTCCGAAAGCCCCGCTTCCCTTAACTGCTTTACAAGCAGCTCGCAGACCGCAAGCTGCTTTGCCGTTGAGGGCGTCGACCGAGACGCCTCGTCGGAATTGCTGGGCATAACGGCGTATTCAAGGAATCTTTCTTTTATATTCATATCTTACCGCCTTTACTGTGACTTTTTTCTTATTATATAACCGTTTTGCCAACAAAGCAAATGTTTTTTCGTGTATCGCTTGCATTTTCAAAAACTTTGTTTATAATGATATACTGACAGTAAAAAGCGTTTATAATGTTTATTATGTTTATATTGAAAGGCATGGCTAAAATGATTATAAAGAAAATAACGGGTACATGGTTTGAATTTACCCATCATAACGTGCCGGAGGGCAAATACTGGAATTCTGCATGCCGCTTGTTTTCCGAAGAACAATGGCGCGAAAAGGTCAGAGAAATCAAAAGCCTGGATATGAAATATATCGTTCTCATGTGTACCTCTCTGGTATATGAGGAATACGCCGAAGCATATTTTAAGACGGACATATATCCTTTCGCAAAGAATTTCGCCTGCGATAATCCTATTGAAGCGCTCCTCGACGAAGCCGACAAGCAGGATATAAGGGTTTTTGTTTCCGCAGGGTTTTACGGTGTCTGGACGCACACCTATGAAAACATGACCTCCCCGGAGGTCACCAGGCGTGCCTTCAAAGCGATGGAGGAGCTTTATACCCTGTACGGACATCACAAATCCTTTTACGGCTGGTATTTCCCGGACGAAACGTGTATAGACGGTCATTTCATGCCCGAATTCATAAAATATACCAACGAATATGCGGCGTACGGAAGACATTTCGGAAATGATATAAAATGCCTTATAGCGCCGTACGGCACGAATGTTTTAAAAGCCGACAGCGAATATGTAAGGCAGCTTGAATCCATCGACGCCGATTATATCGCTTACCAGGACGAAATAGGCGTAAGAAAATCGACTCCCGAACAGACCGGCGCGTATTATGAGGCGCTCCGCAAGGCACACGACAAAGCCGGGAGAGCGGCGCTGTGGGCGGATATGGAAATTTTCGAATTTGAAGGAGCGGTTTACCGCACGGCGTTGATTCCCGCTTCGGTCGAAAGAGTCAAAAAGCAGCTGGAAGCCATATCCTGTTATGTGGATGAAGTGCTGTGCTATCAATATCTCGGTATGATGAACAGTCCCGGCACAGCCGCCTTCTGCGGTCATCCGGATTCCGTAAATTATTACAATCAATATAAAGCAATGATAAAAGAAATACGATAAATATATATAAGCAATAAGCAAAGCAGCCATAAATCATTCAAATCACACAAAAGGATGGTTACATTCATGGAAAAGGAAACCGAAGTCAAAAATTCCGGCGAGCTGCCTATAATGGAGCGTATAAAGCAGTATTCCGCGGCGTGCTCCAAGGGACACAGGAAAATCGCATTGTATATTCTCGAAAACTATATCAACGCATCGTATATGACCGCATCCAATTTGGCGAAGGAAGTCGGTATTTCCGAATCCACCGTGGTGCGGTTCGCAATGGATATAGGCTTTGAGGGATATCCGGAGCTTCAGGCCGCACTTAAAAGCATGCTTAAAAACAAGCTGACCTCCATTGAAAGGATAGCTATCGCTTCCGAAAGAATGGGCGACGACGTGCTCACCGCCACCTTGAATGCGGAAATCGAAAATCTTCGATCGACTCTCGCCAATACCGACAGGGATAATTTCGATTCGATTGTGGACATGATCCTTTACGCCAAAACGGTGTATATCGTGGGTAACCGCTCGTCGACATCCCTGGCAAACTTCATGTACTTCTATATTTCCCTTATTTTCGACAAAGTACGGCTTGTCCAGTCGGTCAGCGGAAGCGACATTTTCGAGCAGCTGTTCAGGATAGGCGAGGGCGATGTGGTTATCGGAATAACCTTTCCGAGGTATTCCAAGAGAACCGTGGACGCCATGACCTTCGCTCACCGTTCCAGCGCTTTCACCGTGGCTATAACCGATTCCGACAATTCCCCGATTGTGCCTATCTCCGACAAAGTGCTTTACGCGAAAAATGAAGTATCCTCTTTCGTGGATTCCCTTGTCGCTCCCATGGCGCTTATAAACGCTCTGGTATCGGCTTTGGGTCAAAAGAAAAAAAAGGAAGTGTCAAAAAATTTCGAAAAACTCGAACGCATATGGGATGAATACAGCATCTACGATAAAAACAGATAATAATTACAATAATAATATAATTATTATAGGAGGCGGCGCGGCGGGAATGCTCGCCGCCGTTTCCGCGTCCGGCAAGGGCTTTACCGTTACGATTATAGAAAAAAACAATCAAACCGGGAAAAAGCTTGCCATAACGGGAAAGGGACGCTGCAATGTCACCAATAACTGCACCGAGCAGGAATTTTTGGAAAACGTGGTAAGCAATCCGAAATTTCTGATAAAAGCAGCTTATCGTTTCCCTCCCGCTAAGGTTATGGAATTCTTCGAATCCCTTGGTGTTCCGCTCAAAACCGAAAGGGGACGCCGCGTATTCCCGGTAAGCGATAAGGCGTCGGATATATGTACCGCTCTTGAAAAAAAGCTTTCCGAATGCGGTGTGAACATAATTAAAGGTGAAGTTAACGAAATACTTCACGATAACGGCAGGGTCAGCGGTATAAGGTATTTTTCGTCCGACGGAACGAATACCGTTCCCGCCCGTTCGGTCATTTTAGCCGCAGGAGGCATGTCATATCCCAAAACCGGCTCAGACGGCGGCGGCTACAGACTGGCTTCACGCCTGGGACATACCGTAATAACCCCGCGTCCGTCGCTGGTGCCGCTGGTGACAAAAGAACGCTGGCCGGGCGAGCTTACGGGGCTTTCGCTTAAAAATGTAAACGTAAGCTTTGAAAGAAACGGAAAGGTTCTTTTTTCGGAGCAGGGTGAAATGCTTTTTACCCATTTCGGCGTTTCGGGGCCGCTGGTGCTTTCGGGGTCGGCGTATGTTAAAAGCTTCCCCGCCGATATGTATATCGATATGAAGCCCGCGCTTTCAAATGAAACGCTCGACGCAAGATTGCTTGCCGATTTTGAGGAATTTAAAAACAAAGATTTCATAAACGCTCTTGACAAGCTGCTGCCGAAAGCCATAATCCCGGCGGTCGCCGCGCTGTCGGGCATAGACGGGCGTAAAAAAATAAATTCCGTCACAAAAAGCGAAAGGACAAAGCTTGCGGCGCTGCTCAAAGCCATACCGCTGACGATAACCGGACCGCGTCCCGTGGACGAAGCGATAATAACCTCAGGGGGAGTTAAGGTTTCGGAGGTAAATCCTTCGACAATGGAATCAAAGCTTGTCGGAGGCCTGTATTTCGCGGGTGAGGTTCTCGACATAGATTGCTACACCGGCGGATATAATCTCCAAGCGGCTTTCTGCACCGGATTTCTCGCCGGGGAAAACGCGGCAAAATGATGTTTCAACGCCGATTCGCGTTAAATAAAAATTCATTTTTTTCTATAAAAAATGAATTTTTTTGTTTTACCTCTTGCATATCAACAAATCATGTGATATAGTATTACGGTCAGAAATTTTTATACGTAAGGAGTATATAATATTATGCTGACCAATGAGTATCTCAAAGGTGTCTATCAATCCGTCTGCAAACGCGACGCAGACCAACCCGAATTTCTGCAAGCCGTGCTTGAGGTTCTTGAATCCCTCGAACCGGTTGTCGAGGCCCGTCCGGATTTCGTTAAAGCGGGTGTTATCGACAGAATCGTCGAACCCGAAAGAGCCGTTACCTTCCGCGTATCATGGGTGGATGACAACGGTAAAGTCAGGGTTAACAGAGGCTACCGCGTACAGTTCAACTCAGCTATCGGCCCGTACAAGGGCGGCCTCCGCTTCCATCCTTCCGTTTGCCTCTCTGTCATTAAATTCCTGGGATTTGAGCAAATTTTTAAAAATTCCCTCACAGGTCTTCCCATGGGCGGCGGCAAAGGCGGCAGCGATTTCGATCCCAAAGGAAAATCCGACGGCGAAGTCATGAGATTTTGCCAGTCCTTCATGACCGAACTTTCTAAGCACATCGGAGCTGACACCGACGTGCCCGCAGGCGACATCGGCGTCGGCGGCAGGGAGATCGGTTTTATGTTCGGACAATACAAAAGGCTCAGGAACGAATTCACGGGAGTGCTGACAGGCAAGGGGCTGACTTACGGCGGCTCTCTCGTAAGAAAAGAAGCCACGGGCTACGGACTGCTCTACCTCACGGAAGAAATGCTCAGATGCATGAGGAACGACGGTATGAACGGTAAAACAACCGTAATATCCGGCTCGGGCAACGTTGCCATCTACGCCTGCGAAAAGGCGCAGTCTCTCGGAGCAAAAGTCGTGGCATTATCCGATTCCAACGGCTATATCTACGATCCCAACGGAATCAAGCTTGACGTTGTCAAACAGATCAAGGAAGTCGAACGCGGCAGAATTTCGGAATATGCCGACCGCGTTCAGGGCGCAGAGTATCATGAAGGCTGCCACGGCATTTGGAACATCAAATGCGACGTCGCGCTTCCCTGCGCCACACAGAACGAGATTAACGGCGAAGCTGCCGCGGTTCTCGTTAAAAACGGCGTCATGGCTGTCGCCGAAGGCGCAAATATGCCCTCCACCCCGGAAGCGGTCGAGGTGTTCCGCAAGGCCGGCGTGCTTTTTGCTCCCGCAAAAGCCGCGAACGCGGGCGGAGTTGCCACATCAGGGCTTGAAATGAGCCAGAATTCCATGCGTTACGGCTGGACCGCCGAGGAAGTCGACGCCAAGCTTAAAAGCATCATGGAGAACATATTCCATAACGCCTACAACGCTTCCAAGGAATTCGGACACGAGGGCGACCTCGTTGTCGGCGCGAATATCGCCGGGTTCCTTAAGGTCGCCGATTCAATGCTGGCACAGGGCGTTGCTTATTAATTAATGTCTGCTGAACAAACCGTATAACGGTTTGTTCATGCGGCGTATGCCGCATAATTTCATAAAAATTGAAGTTTTTATGAATTTACAGCATTTCTTGATGTCTCATTGAATCCGGCGTATTTATTATGCCGGATTCAAGTGCAAGGTTTTTACATAATTTAATGTAAAAACCTTGTACTTGAATAAATCAAAAAGCCGGGAAAGCCGCATCGCGGCTTGGTTTTTGATTTATTCAGTGGACATTAATTAAATTACGGTGCAAAAAATGAGCCTTAAGGCTCGTTTTTTGTTATGATTCAACAGTAATCGTTGTTGGGTTTGGGATTAAGCTCCTCAATAAACACCCGTCTTTCCTCTCTTGCGGATTTGTATATCGCAAGTATTGCGTCGACGGCCTTACGTCCTTCCCGTACATCGACGGCCGGTTTCCGCTTTTCCTTTACCGCGTCGATAAAATCTGATATTTGAAGAGTATGATAATCGTTTGAAATATTCATTGCCACCGAAGCGCCGCTTGCGAACGACGGTCTGAAGGTCAGGTCCTCCGCCGAATTGCCGGCTATATCCATGCGCGTCATGGCGGTTTCCTCAATACAAACGCTGCCCTTGTCGCCGTTTATCTCTATCCTGCGGGGATAGCCCGGATAAACGGAAGTGGTTGCCTGTATCACGCCTATTGCCCCGGAATCAAATTCTATGCTCGCGCACAGGGTATCCTCAACCTCAATTTTCCTGGAAAGCGTTTTTGAAAACGCAAAAACCGATTTTATCTGCCCCGCAAGGTATTGCAGCAGATCCACTCCGTGTATGCCCTGATTCATAAGCGCTCCGCCGCCGTCAAGCTTTTTTGTGCCGCGCCACGCGCCGGAATCGTAATATTCCTGAGAACGGTAATATTTCATATACATATCGGCGCATACTATTTTGCCCAGCTCGCCGCTGTCGATGGAATATTTCGCTCTTTTTATATCCTTGGCAAATCTTAATTGGGAAATAACCGCAAGCGTCACTCCGTTTTCTTCCACGGCTTTTTCGATATCGTCCAGCTGCTCCTTGGTTATCGCAAGGGGTTTTTCCACTATGATATGCTTTTTTGACGAAGCGGCTTTGATAATCATATCGGCGTGGTAGCCGCTCGGAACGCATATGCACACCGCGTTAATTTCCCTGCACGAAAGCATATCGTCGACGGAATCGAATATTTTCAAGCCTCCGTGACGTAATGACATCCGTTCCGCCGAATCGCGTACGCTGTCGGTAATTCCCACAAGCCTTGCCCTGTCGCTCAGCGCGTCCACGGCGTTTATGTGAAATTCAGAGATCATTCCGCAGCCCATTATGCCGAAACCCATTTTTCTGCCCATATGCGTTACCCTCCCCGCTTATATTACGGTTATTATATATTACAAAACCCGGTATGTCAATAAAACAACATAAAATAGCAAATTTGACGAAAAACGCCCGCGCATATTATTATATATTTATTGTAAAATACATTGACTGTTGATTTAAAAAGATGTAATATTTATATAATACTTTATAGAAAGAGGTTTTAAGATGAGCAGAGTTTATAACTTTTCAGCCGGTCCTTCGATGCTGCCGCTTGCGGTTCTCGAACAAGCGGCAAAGGAAATGACGGATTACAACGGAAGCGGTATGTCGGTGATGGAAATGAGCCATCGATCTCCCGTTTACGAATCTGTCATAGCCGAAACCGAAAAGGATATCAGAACACTTATGTCGATACCGGATAACTATAAAGTGCTGTTTTTACAGGGCGGTGCGACGACACAGTTTTCGGCGGTCCCTTTAAATTTAATGAAAACAGGTAAGGCGGATTATATCGTTTCCGGTCAGTTTTCCGGCAAGGCAGCGAAAGAAGCTGAAAAATACGGTGCGGTAAAAGTCATAGCCTCCTCCAAGGATAAAAATTTCACCTATGTTCCCTATGTCGGGGATTTTTCCGACGACGCCGATTATGTCCATATATGCTGGAACAACACCATATTCGGCACAGCCTTTAACTATATCCCCGAAACGGGAACAACGCCTCTCGTGGCGGATATGTCCTCGTCTATTCTTTCACAGCCGATTGACGTATCAAAGTTCGCCGTCATTTATGCCGGCGCGCAGAAAAACATGGGTCCCGCGGGTCTTACGGTCGTTATTGTACGCGAGGATATGCTCGGTATGTCCCGTCCCGAAACGCCCGTTATGCTTGACTGGAAGGTGCAGGCCGAAAACGATTCGATGTACAACACTCCTCCCTGTTATTCGATATATGTCGCAGGGCTGGTGTTCAAATGGATTCTCGCTCTCGGCGGACTCGACGAAATGAAAAAGATAAACGAACGCAAAGCGGCCGTTCTTTATGATTATCTCGACGGTTCCAAGCTCTTTAAGCCCACGGCCGTAAAAGAAAACCGCTCGTTGATGAATGTGTGCTTTGTCACCGGCAATCCCGATACAGATAAAAAATTCTGTTCCGAAGCCGCCAAAGCCGGTTTCGTAAACATTAAAGGACACCGCTCCGTAGGCGGTATGAGAGCGTCCATATACAACGCCATGCCTGTCGAGGGCGTGGAACTGCTGGTTAAATTTATGGAGGAATTCGAAAGGAGCAACGCCTGATAATGATTATAAAGCTGTTTAATAAAATAGATAACGCCGGTTTGGATCTTTTCGGTGAAAATTATACCCTTTCCGAGGACGCAACCGATTATAAAGGAATATTGGTGCGTTCCGCCGCGCTACATGAAGTGCAGTTCCCCTCAAGCCTAAAAGCCATTGCACGAGCGGGCGCGGGTGTCAACAACATCCCAACAGAAAAATGCGCCGAAAAGGGAATTGTCGTTTTCAATACACCCGGCGCCAACGCCAACGGCGTCAAGGAGCTTGCCGTCGCCGCTCTTATGCTCGGTTCGCGCGATATAGCGGGCGGAATAGAATGGGCAAAGACGCTCAAGGGTACCGGTGATGTGACGAAGCTTGTCGAAAAAGGCAAATCCGCTTTTATGGGCCCGGAAGTGATGGGTAAAACGCTCGGAGTCATCGGGCTCGGCGCAATCGGCGGCATGGTCGCCAATGTCGCCTATACGCTCGGCATGAGAGTCGTGGGCTTTGACCCGTATATCACCGTAAATGCCGCCTGGGGGCTGTCACGCGCGGTAATAAAGGCTAACAATTATGATGAGGTTTATTCGGTTTCCGATTATATAACCATACATGCTCCCTCAACCGACGAAACCAAAAAAATGATCAACGCCGACACCATAGCCAAAATGAAAGACGGCGTCAGGATAATCAACCTGTCAAGGGGAGATCTCGTCAACGAGGACGATCTTGTTGCGGCTCTCGAAAGCGGCAGGATAGCTTCGTATGTAACCGACTTCCCAAGCGATAAAATTTTAGGTGTCAAGGGCGTTATCTGCATACCGCATCTCGGCGCGTCCACCCCGGAATCGGAGGAAAACTGCGCGCGGATGGCGGCGGAGGAGCTTATCGATTACCTTGAAAACGGCAATATTACCAACAGCGTCAACTTCCCTTCCATAACTCAGCCGAGGAATACAGCTTACCGTATGGTGGTTCTCCACAGGAACGTTCCCGCCATGCTCGGCAGCATATCCACCGTGCTGGGCGGCGACAAGGTCAATATCGAATCGCTTTCCAACCGTTCCAAGGGGAACTACGCGGTTTCGATTATAGACGCAGATTCAAAAATAACCGAATCCGTTATTAAGGATGTCGAAAGCATAGAAGGCGTTATAAGGGTAAATGTTGTTGAATAACAAGATTTAATCTAATTTTAACATTGACAAAATCGACAAAATTTATTATACTGAATATTGCGGGCATACGATTAATTACCGTATGCCCGTTTGTTTTTATAAACTTTAAGTTAAGTTTAAGTTTAACATTATATCGTTATGCCATCGAAAGGAGGTTGTTGCCTTGATAACGGATATATTTGAAAGACAGGAAAAGAAATATATGCTTTCATCCGGGCAGTACGCCTCGCTCCTGCCGTATATAAAAGCTCACTGCGTCCCGGACGAGTATCCGGAATCCGACGTGTGCAGCATATATTACGACACCGATGACATGCGTTTAATCCGCGCTTCCATAGACAAGCCCGCATACAAGGAAAAGCTGCGTATCAGAGCTTATGAAATACCCGGACCCGAGACAATGGTTTTTGTCGAAATAAAGAAAAAAGTCTGCGGCATGGTATATAAGCGAAGAGTCATGATGAAATATTCGGATGCCGTCGGGTATCTCGAATACGGGCTTGCGGCGCCCAAGCCCTGTCAGATAACCAGAGAAATCGATTATCTGAAAAAATTTTATGGGAATCTGAAGCCCGCAATGTTCGTTTCATATCATCGGCTTTCGTTTGTCGACAGAAATGACAATCGGCTGAGAGTGACCTTTGACGATAAAATTCTCTGCCGCGAAACGGATTTGAGCCTCGACAAGGGGATATGGGGCAAGCCGCTTACGGACGACGGAGTAAAGCTTATGGAAATTAAAACTGTCGAATGTATGCCGCCGTGGCTTTCCGCGGCGCTTGACAAATGCTGTATTTACCCCGGTTCATTTTCAAAATACGGCACCGCATATACCGATACGCTTTCGGAAAATACAAAGGAAAAAGAAAAGGTAAAAATAAAAGGAGAAATCCACTGTGCTTGACAAAATCTTCGGTACTA